>JAITAZ010000340.1 GCA_031283825.1 Planctomycetaceae bacterium
TAGTAACCGTTCACGGTTTTTTAAATTCGGATTTGAATTACTAAACCCAATGTAGAGACGCAATGCTTTGCGTCTCTATCGGTGATCTTTTGATCGAACAATAGAGACGCAAGGCATTGTGTCTCTACAAATTCAAGTGTGAACAGTTTAAAAATTCCGTGAACGGTTACAAAAATTGTAATTAGTAATTAGGGAATCTCTAATAATTCTTTTTTTTATTAACCACAGAGAACACAGAGTTCACAGAGAAAATATTTTTTAAAAATTAAATTTTGATTTAAATTAATAACTCATGTTACGCACTTGCTGCTCCAGCCATGTAGGCGACCGCCGACTCAGGTAGGCGACCGTAGGTTCGCAACCTTTCGCCGAAAGGTCGCGTTGCCGAAGGCAACGATAAAATGGATTCGACAATAATTAAAATCAATTCAGATTTACCGTCGGCTAATGCCGACGCGACCTTTCGGCGAAAGGTCGCCTACCTGAGTCGGCGGTCGCCTACCTGATCTGGGGCAGCAAGTGCGTAACATGAGTTATTAAAGTAAAAAATTATGGATTTAAATCAAAATTTAATTTAATTTTTAAAAAATATTCTCTCTGTGAACTCTGTGTTCTCTGTGGTTAATAAAAAAAACGAGTTTTTAGAAGTTCTCTATTGATTATTTCCGGAATTTGTTCCGTTTAGGTTTGGCAAATTTGGCAGATATTGTAACGGATTTAATCTATCGATTGGGATTCTTGGCAAGGTTGGCAAGATTGGAGTTGGGCGGATATCTGGGGCGATTGGTCGAGGTTGTTCAAATTGAACGGCAGAAACTCTGACGTCGTCGATGTGTGCTTCGCCCAGACTATTTAGCGCGAAATAAATATAATAATTTGAATTTTCCGGCACGTATCTATAAAATGCGAATTCTCTCCATTGTCCTTGTGTTTCTTTGAATCTTAATGCTAATGATTCTCCTCCTAGCGAATCGAAAATTGTTAATCCATCTACGCCGGACTCTAGTGTAGTTGGAATTTTGATCCAACCGTTTACGCAAATCATTTCTCCCATTCTTATTTCGACGGGCGGCGAGATTACCCATATTGGGGCGGTTTCGATTTGTTTTGGTTTATTCTCGCCGTTTTCGGTTTTCGCGATAATTCTCAATCCGTTTATTCCAGACCTACTTGCATTAGGCGAAATCGACAATTGCTCAACTATTCCTTCGACTTTATGTCTTTGCGAGTTCCATCCGCTTCTTTGCCAAAGTCCGACGTCTTCCATATTTCCGCTTTGCAATCTATTTTGACCAAGCGTAGCTCCTGATGTCCGCTGAAATGCCGACAAATAATACGGCAACGTTGCAAATGATACCGACACTGGAGTCATACATGCGTTTAAGTCGTGTCGGGTTGCTTCGCGTAAAATATCGCGGGACACAACTCTTAATCCGCGAGTTGAGCGTTCTGCTTGCATGTAAGCCATGCCGAATGCGGGAGGCGATTGATTGATAAAACTTTTGGCGATTTCGATTGCGTGTCGTGTCATGCGAAAGTGCGATTCTTGTTCTTGTAGGGCGATTAACGGCAATTTATCGCGAGGATGAATCGGAATTGCGTTGGACTCTTTTACTTGTTTTAGCGTATCGATAATTTGTCGAGTTGACGCTAATTGTAATTCTGCCAGATGACAAGCGAGGTATGCGCATCTTTCGCCGATGATTTTTGCGCGTTCGCCGACGCGCGCGTAGAATTCGTCAACTTCTCCGAAGTAAACGAGCGAGTTTAGACTTGCCTCTTCGAGTAGGACTTCTGTACCTCCGGCTACGCGGCGGGTTGTTAGCGGAAACATGCGATTGGGAACAAGCAGATAAGCGCCGTAGGTATCAGGGATTCCCGGAATTATGAATCGAACTGACCCTTCAAACGCGCCGCTGACTGCGAATTGACTATTTCGTTCTTGCCAAATTGGAACGAGTAATCGGGTTCGTCCGGCTTGGAGGATGGCGGCGTTCATTTGACCGCGTTTGGTTGACTTAATCAATGCCGGTTGATCTCGACCTCCGGCGAACCAATCTTCTACTAGTTGTAATTCCCAGTTGATTAGTTCGAGTGAGGTTCGGCGATATTCGGTTGCGGGGTCGTTGTTAGTGAGCGGCGAGTTTGACGTAAATATAATTCCGTGAATTCCGCAAGCGAGCGCCTGATGGACTTGCATTTTGATTTGTTCGTGAGTAATTGCGCAAATTTCGTTAGTATTTCCGCCGAACATTATCCATTGGTTTGCGAGTTTTGGGTCAGTGTCGGTTTGGATTGTAGTCCAGAATGGTGTATCGGGTCGAGCTAGCGATTGGTAATTTCTCTGCCATGCGGCGAGTTCGTTGAAGTCGAGCGAGGACAATAGCGGTTTACTTTCCATGAGTAGTACGTCAACGATTCTGCTGTATTCCCAAACGCCGCTGCGGGCGGTGCAGACGAGTGGGCGTCGTCGGATTCTATCGGCGCTTTGTAGTAGCGTAGCGCGGTTGGTATCTTCTTGATGACGCGGTTGTGTGCAATCGTCGCCGAGATTCCAAGCGAGGACGTTATCGTAAATAGGGCTTGTGATTGCGATGCTGGGATCGTTTTCTTTGAGTTTATCGAATTGAGTTGATTCGGGGTAAATTTTGGAGTTGGAAATTTCGTTTGGGCTAGGTGGTTTGCAGATCAGCCAAACTCCGGCTTCTTTGGCTTCGCGTAGTAGGGTTGGGCTTGGACGTTCTTTGAGCCAGACGGTATTAAATTCGAGTTTACGTAAGAATGCGAGCGGTTCGCCTTGATATTCTATTGCTCTAACGCCGATGGGCATATTGTTGACAAGGAGAATTTTATCGGAAATGTGGATATTGGTTGTTGACGGCGTAAAGTTTTGGTTTTCGATTTTGTTGACATTGACGTTGATGTTAGCGTTAGAGTTGGCGATATTTTGTTGTAAAAGTGTAAAATTTTGCGAGCTTGATTTATCGAGTGGAAATAAAGTACGAAAATTGTTCGTGTTTATGTTTGCGTTTGTGTTAGTGTTATTGTCGAGGATTGATATTTGCGGCGGTTGTGGGTTATTGATTTTGTTATTTGTTGGAGTTTGCGGGTTGAGAGGCGTAGCGGCGAGTTTATCTGGGCTGAATCCCCAAACTTTTTCGACCCAACCGGCGTTTGCGATATGAGTGGCGACGAATTCGCATTGTGAGCCGGAGGTTAGTTTGAATCCGTAGAAGTTTATGGGGTCGAATAGAGCTGTTTGGTTTTTAGGTTTTTCAAATTTATTTTGGATTTCGTTTTGTGCGGGCAGTACGCCGGATATTTTGAGTTGACTGATATTGATAAATTTGTGATTAGTATGATTGGGGACGGGTTCGATGAACAGGACGAGTTGACGGACGTATTTTTCGCGGATGTCGAGGTTTGCGAGTTCGGCGCGGAGTGGGATTAGGACTTTTTCTGTTTTTTGCAAGAGGTCTGGTTTTCCGTTTTTATCGTGGAAGTTGAGAGTTTCCCAATCTCCGGAGCCGGAGTATTTTGAGCCGGCGACGAGAAAGGTTATTGGTTGTTTGGTTTGGGGGTGGATTGAGTGAGGCAAGACGATTTGTGCGGCGAGGATGATGCCGTTATCGTTTGCACGGAGTTGGATGGAGGGATCGAGTTCGTCGATTATGACGGGGCAACCGATTGGGAGACCGAGCGAGACGGATGATTTATCGGGGAGGAGTAATTTGAGTTGTTCGTAGGGGTGAGATTTATTGTTTTGTATGAGTTTATGTTCGATTATTTTTGCGGCGTTGTTTCCGTTTTCAACGTGTAAGATTTCCCAGTCTGTCGAGTTGGTCGAGGTTGAGGTTGAGATTGTAGTTGAGGTTGAGGTTGTAGTATTTGTAGAATCTAATGACGACGATGTAGAAATTTCGGAATAGGTTTTAGGAGTTGTAGGATTATTTATTTGTGCGTTTACGGAATTTGCCCACTGATTTGTGCGGCAAAAGGTAAACAATATAAACAAAAAAACAACGACCCAAAAACGCATGTTAAACGAAAATAAATTTAAATTAATTTGATGGTAAATTTTGAACGGAAAGAAATGGTTCTTTTTTTAGGGACAAATGGAAATCGTTGTTTTAAATCGGTGGAGATTCGCGACTCAAAAGAAATCGTTTTTGAGTCGTTTCAAGCAGATTTTCAACCTAAACGTTTCCAAAGTCCTCTTAAAAAAAATTTCTTGTTTTCAATTTGCGGAGTTTACAAAAAAAATATCTTTTGTGAAAGATCAAAATTTGCAAATCTGATCGGTAATATCGTTATAATGTGCAATTGTCGGTAGAAAAAATTTTAAACTTTGTTATTAGTTTCCTTTTTTTTCGGAAAAGCGGGTGTACACTTTGTAAGAGTTATCGAGCGGCTATTGATTGCGTTTTCAGCGAAGAACAATTAAAAATTCCTAATAACTCTAAAAATTACAAATCCTAAATTACAAAATTCAGAATTTTGAACTTCCGAATTCCGAATTTTCCTCCCATCCCCCATCCCCCTTTAAATTCCTCTTTGTGATTACTTATGAAAACGGAAATAGAAACGGATTTAGACGTTAAGTGTAGTGTATTTAGATTCCCGTCCGATGAGCGCTTGAATGAGGCGGCGGTTCGAGAAGTTGATGACATTTCAGAGCTTCTTGTTCTTGTTGATGCGTTACCGGTTGAGTATCGTTCGGGTTTTTACGATGTGGTTCAACGTCTGGTTGACGGCGCAGAGCGAAGACAAGAAATTTTAACGGTCTTGCATGAATCGCTTATGCAGATGAATCTAGACCTAAAATATTTAATTTTCGATCTAGAAGCCACAAGAAGAGAACGAGACGAATGTCTAAAACTAGTAAATAACTGGTAAAAAGAAATTCAGAATTCGGAATTAAAACTAGTGTGGTTTTAAAGCCAAAGATAATTTTTAGGGGACATTCTTGTTTAAAATCTGGGGTTAATGGCTATTAAAAGTTGTGTCTTCTGTTGAGCCGTTAATCACGGTTTTCAAATTAGAGCGTCCCCAGTGTCCCTTAAGTCCCCAATGTCCCCAGCGTCCCCCCAAAAAAGTAATTGGGAATCTCTAATAATTCAAATTTGTAACCGTTCACGTTTTTTTAATCACGGATAATTCGGGGAATTTTAAACGCGGATAATAACGAATTGGACGGATAATCGCGGAGAATGGAAATGATGCTTTTGTGGTAGAGAAGTCAATAGATTAAAGGGGATAAAGAAGTGAGGGAATGAGAAATTATAAGATTAATTAAGTGTAACCGTTCACGTTTACAAGAAAAAATCCTACGCCCTTTCAGGGCTTAGGAAATTTTTCTCTTGTACGTGAACGGTTACAAAAAAATTTTTCTTTGCGTGAACGGTTACAAATTACGCTGATATATTACCAATGTAACAATTATTCTTATTAAAGCGTAAAATCATTCGGATTCGCAGAAGTTAAATTACAGGTTGTGCGGTTATGAAAAATGTTATAAATGTTTTTATTGTTATATTCCGAATAATTGGTTGTAATTTGCGTATTTTTATTTGAAAGAGTTTGAGGTTTTTGTGAT
>JAITAZ010000026.1 GCA_031283825.1 Planctomycetaceae bacterium
CATAAATCATTGAATAATTCGCAAATGTTTCAGATAAATTTTTGTGTTCGATTTGATTTAATCGTCCAATTTCATCATAGACGTAATTCGTATCAAAAACTGATATTAAATTTTCAAAACGACTCGCTTTCGTGCGTTGAATTTCTTGATTGTATTCGTAACTTACATTTTTCGTTGCGCTAATTAATGTTGTCGGATTTATGCCAACTTGAGCAATTTCTACAAGCTCGTTAAACGTGTTGTAAGAATACGAATTTTCAAAATCGTCATTATCGTCGATTGTCGTTTTCGCACTCGAAAGCAACGTCGAATTATTGTAACGATAATTCAACAAATTTTTGGTAGAGACCTTCACTCGTTTCATTCGATCAATTCCGTCAAATGAAAAATATTGCATAACTAATTGTCGGGAGTTAAATATCATTTTATATAGGCTTGCATTCAGTAAAACATTCACAAATTAAATTATTAATAAACTAATTTGTCGCAACTTTTTTCTACTAATTATCATGTCGTTGTTTGCCGGAGTATATTTTAAATTGTTCCATCTAATTTGAAAAAAATAAATTATTATTCAGCTCGCTAATATAAATATCAATGTTATCACAACTATCCAAGCGGTAGCAACAAGAAAAGGAATAATATTAAGAAATTTCATATACTCTTCAGAATATCTCAAATTTGCTTCATGTAATATTTGATGTATATCAGTATTATCAAACGGGGCGACAATTTTTTGATCTTTTTGCGGCGAATAATATGTAATGCTTTTTTTGTCAAAATTCATTATTTCCGATATTGATTTACAGAGCATAATCTGATTGACAATACGATCCGCATCGTATCTTAACGGAAACTTGAACATGATAGAATTTATTTCTTGTAACTCATTTTGCTCTATTGTTTCTACAACGTTACCGTTTAACAATTCGTAATCATAAATTTCTTGTAATTCAGGACTCATTTTTACGTTCATATTAAAAAACTTGATTAGTTAATGGTTAATATCAAAATTTATTTTTTTTAAGTTTCGGATAAATTATAGTAAAGTAACTGTGAAACGACGATGGTAAAAAGAATGAAATTATTATAATTGCAAAAATTGCATCAATGCAACAACACAGTAAATAAAATGCAAGAAAATTTTCAAGGACAATAAGAAACGGCAATAATATTTCTATAATAGTGGTCGAATAATAGTCAATAGAAAGCCATTTTTGAAATTCCTGCTTGCGTATTTGTAAAGTTCGATATTCAATAGGTGTCATTATTGTTTGATGTAATTCTTCATGCGAATACCAAATCCAAGGCGTATTAAAATGGGTGTTATAACTAATGTGTCTTACAATTTCATTTGTTATTTGCTTTTGGTTTATAAAACGATCACTATCAAACCTCAAGGGAAACTTGAAATATATGTCAATATACGTTTCTGATAATCCAATTCTAAAAAAAAGATTATCAACAACGTTACCGTGCGAGAGTTCATATTCGTAAATTTCTTGCAACTCCGGATGAAGATATTCAGTAAACGTCGTATTAGGTTGATTAAGCCATTCTCTAAAATTTTTCATTTATTTTAATGGGATAGTAGGTGGATTAAGAATGAACTGTAGCAGGTCTTTAGGTTGACCGTCCAGTTCTATTTGAATACCTCGATGTTGAATGTTATTATCTCATGTTACGCATTAGTTATCCGTCAGTATGCGATATTGTTTTTTTATAACAGTTCACGGTTTTTAAATATTTATTATTGAATGCAACTTGTCAAAATTCATTAAATCGTTTGACAATATCATAGTCGAAATACCAATCCGCATCAAGAACCAGAACGATTCCATCATCGTCGGCAGGGAATTTTTTGTAGCGAGAATTGTCGAAGTCTTTATTTCCTGCGTTGGCGTAAATGAGTCCCGACTCATCTAAGCTGTAACGTCCCATCATGCAACCGTCCGAATACGAAATCAGCTCTCTTTGATAGTGTCAGATAGTAATAGTTGTTCCAATTCGGTTTCGTTTTTGTTGTCTCCGTAGCGGTAATACGGATTGCATGTAAGCGTAATCTCCTTGAGCGGAACTTCCGGCGCAATTTCATCTTGAAGACCATAAGCGTCAATAAAAATACGATTATTCTCTTCTTCGAGTTATTGCATCTTGAGAGTCATCGCACGCCGACGGTAAATCTGAATTGATTTTAATTATTGTCGAATCCATTTTATCGTTGCCTTCGGCAACGCGACCTTTCGGCGAATGGACCCCTACCTGATCTATTACCGCCTACCTGATCAATAAACGCCTACTGACGGACAAATACCTGCGTAACATGAGTTATAACTGAATAGTTGAGTGCAAGCGAAATTGTCGCGTCCAAGTGAGATTTGTTTGTCATTGGGTGCTGACAAAATGGCTTGCATTTATCGTTACAAAAAAACGTAATTGTTCGTTTTATCTGTCTCAAAGAATAGATAAAATAATTTTGAAAAAAAATTGCAATTCAATTTCTTTAGTCAACCCGATTCGGCTTACTTCGGAAAGTTCGCCCTTAAATTGACATATCATAAAATCACTTTTAATTCTTACAAAATTATATTTATTACTCTCCTCAACTAAAACAAACAATTACGCTTCTCTCAATTTCACTTTGTATTTCATCGCTGAAATACGTTGCGATTATTTTTATCTCACCCAATTAACAGACGAACGCGCCGTCGCTGACGCAGAACTTCTGCCATAATTATTAACAACACCAGACGAACCCGACGCTGAAACCGTACCGCCTGATCGACTGACCCGCGACGCCGAACTCGTTGAACCCGACGAACTCCTTGAACTCGACGCCGTTGAAGACGTTGACGAATTCGTTGAACTCGACGAACTCGTCGTTCTGCCGGAATTGTTGTTTGCTCGCGGCGCACTATATGCCGATGAGGTCTGAGCCGCGCCCTGACCCGAACAAATCTTAACGCAATCCGCTTGACTTCTGCCTACACAACAAGCCGCCTGCTTGCCGCCGCTCGACGAACAACACGACGCCCCGCCCGACTTCGACGACGCACTTTGCGCCGCTGCTTGATACGCAGAATTTGAACCAACAGTAGAAATAGCCATATATTTCTCCCTTAAATTTTTTAATTGTTTTGAAATTAATTTGAAAAAAAACGATAACGATAATAAAACGCTAATCGCTAATCAATTCAACAAAACAAGCAAAAAAAGATGTAAACGCAACGGGAGTCTTGAAATAGGCGTGTCAAAAGATTTACTTCCATATTCAATTCCAGTAACTCGAATCGGATAAATCAATTGAAACGACGACGAATACAAATCTACTTTCCATCCGTCCAACACTTTTTGAAAAGAAATCGTAGTCTTCAAAAAATAACGCGAAATATCAGAAACCGCTTTCAAACTACACGGACAAGAATCCGATTTACGTTTATTATTTCTATCGCCGTTATCGCTCGATCCGCCTTGACAACAATTCTCAATCGTATTCGAATTATTCTCCGGCTTCAAGCAACAACTTTTTTCCGTTACAATAATTTCTTTCGACAAATCCGAAACGCACAAAGAACAACACGATTGGTTATCAGTTACTTTATTATCAGCTGAATTATTATTAGTTAAATTGTTATTGGTTTTATTGTCAACTTCATTATCAATTTTAGAGTCGGTTTTATTAGCAAACATATCATCCGACGCCGTCGATATTTCAGACAAATCAGAGTTACGGCAACAAGGGCAATCAACGCAATTGCAAGTTCCCATTGAAGGCGCAACAACGTTTAGCAAAATCGCCGCCGCCATTAAAAGACGAAAAAATATATTACTGATTTTTGAACGCTGCCGGTTCATAATTAGGCAAAATCCAGCTTAATAAAAGTAAAAACAAAACACAATTAATTTAGCAAAATCGATAATCAAACGCACTCGATAAATATACAATACGATTAAAAAGTTTTAAGATAATTCTTAACTGTTTATCGATAAATCGTTGTTATGTCGAAAGGAAAATTCTTTTAATACGTTTTGTAACGATTAGACGTATTGAAACGATTAAAACGATTATGCTAATACCAAGCAAAAATTATTTTCGCAAAATTAAATAAAATGAATATTATTTGTAACGATAATTATGATTACGACAAGAAATTAGAGAGATTATATCTTGCAAGTCAATCTCCAAGACGCCGCGAACTTATGGCGAATGCCGGATTACAATTTGAAATAATACCGCCGGATGAAAACGTTGAAGACGAACGCAAACCATACGAAACGCCGAGTCAATACGTTTGCAGATTGGCAATTCAAAAAGCTAGAAATGTCGCGGGAAAAATCGAATGCGGACGAATTATCGCGTGCGATACGGTCGCGTGTTGCGGAGAAAAATTACTTGGAAAACCAATTGATAAAAACGACGCAAGACGTATGCTAAAATTTTTACGGGGGAAGAAACATTACGTAATAAGCGGTCTTTGTTTACTTGCGAAAAAGAACAACAAACTCGAACAGTTAGACATTGCTGCCGAACAAACAGAGCTTGTCATGCAACAAATAACCGATGAAGATATAGAATCATATTTAGACGGCAACTCGTGGATTGGTAAAGCTGGAGCGTTTGGTTATCAAGATAATAATTCGTGGATAAAAATTATCAACGGCAGCGAATCAAACGTGGTAGGATTACCTCTTGAACGACTACAAGAATTATTGACTCATGTTACGAAGTAGTTGTCCGTCAGTAGGCGGTAATA
>JAITAZ010000413.1 GCA_031283825.1 Planctomycetaceae bacterium
TTTTCGCCGGTCGTTGGAGATGTTGTTATAGAAGTTCTACAAAAATATATTTTAGATTCAGACAAAATCGAGTTACATTATCCGAATGACGTTTATGTTAATAACAAAAAGATCGCCGGCATTTTAATTGAGTCGCCGATTCCGGATTTTGCAATTATCGGAATAGGGATAAATGTCAACAATTCCGCTCAAAATGCGCCGATTGAACTCAATCAAACCATAACAACATTATCAGATTTAACAGGAACAAAAACAAATTTACGAAAAATATTATTAGAACTCGTTACGACCTTTTTCTCGCGGGAATTCCTATTGCAAAAACGCTGAAAATAAAACACAAAGGTATCAAATAATAAATATCCGGCAACGAAATAATACAAACCAAAAAGAACGTAACAATCAACGGAAATCCAAAACAAAAACCTACCGCCGCGCCACGATGAATAACCGAAAACATCGACGGAATAGTCGCCAAATAACACGTAATCACCGAGCCAAAAAATAGTCCGCAAAGAAATGAATAAAATATCCTCACGCCAAATAAAACCTCTATCCTCAATAACATCAACGCCGCCATCGACAATAACGCCAACGCTAAAAATATCACGGAAAATATCCGCCGCCGCGTCCAACTTCGACCCCACCCGCCAAATAATAATCCCAAAAATCCGCAAACTAAATTACCAATCAGAAAAAATAATAACATCAAACTAACAAGCCGCTCAATCTCAATAAAACGAATTTCCGTTACGAATAATAAATTATCCCATATCAATAAAAATTCATCATGCCATTCTTGCCATTTGTCAACGCCCGTTTTCTTACGCTCTTTCGATACAATTTTTTCATTAGGGCCATTGTTTCTATTGCTCTCGGCTTGCTGTTTTTGAAACAAAATTTCTTGCACCGTCCGCTCTCCAACGGTAATAAAAAATTTAGCTTTCAATAAGATACGATTCCTAACCGATTCAGGAATATCAATTTCTGCTTGTCCGTTTCCGTACTTTGAATTCCATCTTAACACCGCTCTTTCTGCGACTAAATCTTTTGTTATTCTTTCTCCGCGTAATCTTTTTACCAACTCGAATAGTCCGTCCGCAACGCACCCCGACACGTCGTCCCTCGAATAACCGTAATGCCGCAACACTAACGGCGTCAAATTAATTTTACCATCGACGTCGTCCGACTTGACAAGATCAAGCACAAGAGGTTTCTCAATAATATACGCAACCAACGCCGCGTCGAAATCGTCCTCGAAAACGTCGTTATCCTGTATCCGCGATGCAATTCTTTCATCAAGATCATAACTCTGAAACGCGCGGCGTCTCATGCCGTCGTCAAAAGTTATAAGAGATATAGCAAGTCCGCAAATTCCAAACGCCGACAAAAATAACGCCGACAACAAAAGACGACGCCGACGCGATAAAACATCGCCAAGCGATAAAAAATAAGTATGCGCAAGATTATTAATTATCGTAACATAAAATCGATATACTTTTTCTTTTTTAACGCTCTGCTTCTTCGATAATAAACTGTCAGAATTGTTGACATCGGCGAAATTATCGCGAGTAATTTTCAAGTTGTTAGGATTGTCAACTAAGTAGTCTCTCACGACAATTTTCCAAATCAGCGGTTCGTCAGACCAATACCATAAAATCGGCGTTAAAAAAATCGGCAAAACTTGAATCTGATACAAAGAACGCCATCCGCTAATCGAATCTAATAAAAATAATACGACAACTCCAAACGCGCCGCCTAAAATCGCACAACTAAAAACCCGCCAACGCCAACGCGGCGGAACAGTTTCAAAAATAAGAATAACGCTTGAAATCAATGTCCCGCCGACGGACATTCCAATCAAAAAATGCGAAACAAGAAAAAACAACTTGTCAGAAAAATAACCGCAAAGCGTGGCGAAAAACGGAGCGCTCGCCATACCGATAAGCATGGTCTTATAACGTCCGATTCGGTCGCATAAACTGCCGAATAATATGAAACCTACAGAGCATCCTAAAAGCACAAGACGCTCTATTAGTTTCGCGTGAGTAGAAACTTCTGGCGAATAGATAAATGGATAATTCCAAAGTTCTTTTACTGCCCAACGCAATTCCAAAGCCGGAAAAAACAACACAAAAAACGCCGAAAACCAAACTAAAAAAGCTGTAATCGTAATTGTTCGAATTGAGATAAGCATATTTTTGAAAATGGCGAAATTTTGAAATTGTAAATATCAATTACATTTTGTTGCGTAGTTATTCGCAGAATTGTTTTTCTAAGTCTGCGATTCGTTTTTTTGTTTCTTCGGCGGATGGAGTGAAGCCGAGTCGGACGTCTCCTTCGTAATTTATTTTTAGGTCGGCGAGTTCTTCGCGTATTTCGTGTAACGATAATTCAGATAAACGATCAACAAAGCAGATTCCGTTTAAGTGATCGTATTCATGTTGAACGATTGTTGCCGGTCGGTCTTTCCATTGAAATTTCTGAATAGAACCGTCAATTGCAATTGATTCGATTTCAACTAACTCCGCCCGATTTACGTTTGCGTAAATTTCGGGAAAGCTTAAACAACCTTCTTGATCGACCTGATTTCCTTTCCGTTTTAAAATTACCGGATTGATAAAGACGTATTCGTTTTCTGGTTTTTCGAAATCGCCTGTTTCGTTCATCACAAACAATTGAATTGGATAACCGACCTGATTCGCCGCTAATCCGACTCCGCGAAATTCATACATTGTCTGTAACATTTCTGCAATCAAGTCTCGCAACTGCTGATTTATCGACGTAACTGGCTTGCACTTGTGAAACAAAACCGGATTAGGATAACTCAATACTTTCACTGAATTTAATATTAAATATTAGGAATTTTTTTAAATTATAAAAATGAAATAACCATTCAGCCGAGATATTATTTCTGTAATCGAGTAAACAAGTTTTCGATAAAATATCGTCTGAATAGTTACAAACGGGTCAATAGTATAATAGTTTTTTTGTATCAGAAAAGAGTAGTCATCCGAAACAAAAAAATTACTCTTGAGAGAATAAAAACTGCTGTAACCGTTCACACACAAGAGAAAAATTTCCTAAGACCTGAAATGGCGTAGGATTTTTTTCTCTTGAGAGTGAACAGTTACTATTTTTTTTAATTAGACAATAGAGACAAAAAGAACAAACTAGATTAAAATCTAGAATTAGAAACTCATCAAGATAAAACAACTTTTCCAATACCAACAGAATAATTTTTTAACCGTTCACGCACAAGAGAAAATTTCCTACGCCCTGAAAGGGCGCAAGCCGTTTAGCGTGAATTTGCTGTCGCCCTTACAGGGCTTCATTTGTCGTGGAAATACTAACGTAGGGCGTTGCCCTACGCTATTGCTGATTGCCCTTTCAGGGCGTAGGATTTTTTCTTGTGAACGATTACAAATTTGTTATTGCCAAATCATCTTTTGTTTTTTTCACCTGATATTACATAATGACGAATAAAAAAAACGTGAATGGTTACCGGAATTTTTTGTAACGATATTTCCTCGAATTATGTTTTCCTAATTTTCTGCAATTTTTCTGCGTTTTTTGCGTTAAAATTTTTTATCAAATTTAAACGCAGAATATCGCAGAAATAAGCCGTTATAAATATTCCGCTGAAATATTACAAAATAAGATATTTCACCAATGCGGATGAAATTCTAAAAACAAACCAGATTATAACAGGATAAATATAATTGTCTATTTGTGATATTCAGCAGAAAAAATGTTTTGTTTTTTGAGTCTCTGATCCAAGATTAAAGACTCAAAAGAAATTCGCTCTTGAGTCGTTTTCAACAGATTTGAAACTCAAACGTCCCCTTTGTCCCCAGCGTCCCCAATGTCCCCTAAGTCCCCCCAAAAAAGAACCATTTGTTACCGCTCAAAGAGTTAATCAACTTTATCGTCGGCTACTGCCGACGCGACCTTTCGGCGAAAGGTTGCGAACCTACGGTCGCCTACCTGATCTGGGGCAACAAGTGCGTAACATGAGTTATTAATATAAATGTAACCGTTCACGGTTTTTAAAATTCGTATTTGAATTACTAAACCCAATGTAGAGACGCAATGCTTTGCGTCTCTATCGGCAGTCTTTTGATCGAGCAATAGAGACGCAAGGCATTGCGTCTCTACTTTTGTTAATTTGTAACAATTCAGAAGGTAAGCAATAATCGAGCAGATAGGCAACTTTTTGTAGAAAGCTCGCCTACCTGATCAAAAATAAATTGCAACAAAATAGTTACGCCAAAAATTTTTATCGCTAGAACGATGCAACTTTTCTGAATTGAGAAAGTCTAGACTCTATTGCCGCAATGTCAACTTTTTGTAAACTCTCAAGACTAAATCCCTCGACACAGAAACTGGCTATTAACGTTCCATAAACTAGCGCATTTTTTATTGTCTTCTCGTCTAACTTGCCGTTTTGCGAAACGATATATCCAAACATCGCGCCGGCAAAAGAATCGCCCGCACCAGTCGGATCAATTACTTTTTCCGTCGGAAACGCCGGAACAACATAAAGTCCATCGCGACTCAAAAAAATCGCTCCATGTTCGCCCTTCTTGACTACAACGAATTTCAGTCCGCGATCCAATAATTTACGTCCAGCCGTCAACGTGTTTATCTCGCCAGTCAACTGCTTTGCCTCGCTGTCATTCAACACCAGACCATTTATCCGACTTATTAACTTATCAAGCTCTTCTCTAGCAATATTTATCCACAAATCCATCGTGTCAGCCACAATAAGCTCAACATCCCGAACTTGATCTATCGCCTTCAAACCAGTCGAAGGCGCGCCATTGCCAAGAAAAAGATACTTGGTTCGACAATAAGACTCCGGTAACTTAGGCTTGAAATTGCCAAGCACGTTAAGCTGAGTGTCAAGCGTCTCGCGATCATTCATGTTGTCAAGATATTTTCCCGACCATCTAAACGTTTTACCGCCTTTTTCTATTTCAATTCCTTCTGTATCGATATTATGTTCCTGAAAAATTTTCGTATGCTCAGGCAACCAGTCTTCGCCAACCACGCCGACCATCTGTACCGGCGTAAAAAAACTCGCCGCGTATGACGCAAAAGTCGCCGAACCGCCTAAAATATTTTCACGTTTTTCAAGCGGCGTTTGAACGTTGTCTATCGCTACCGATCCAACTACTGTTAATTCCATTTTTTTGATTTTCCTTTTTTTGAACTGTTTTTTGATAAATATATCATCGGAATATTTGTTTTGTCTTTTGAGTTTCTAACCCCAAATTTCAAGCTCTTTTGTTCCCATCGTTTCATAAGTCCTCTTAAAAATAATATGTTTTTTGTTGAGACATAAAATAGTCTTTAAAGCGAAAAAGCTAAAGGAATTTTTTTAAGGAGACATTGGGGACTTTAGAGGACAAAAAGGACGCGATAGTTTTAAATCTGTGATTGAGCAACTCAAAAAAACAAAACAAATATACGCTGAAATGATACTATTTAATCTGCCCAATTTCCGATATCGTCTTCTGTTCCGTCTTGTCCGTCGGGACCTGACGACCAGACGTCAAATGCTCTTATTCTTTGACCTGGCGAATTGTATCTATATTCATTTTGCCAAGGGTCTGCCGCTTGTAAGTGTTTTAGGTATGGTCCACCCCATTTTCCGCTCGAAACATCCGACGGACAAATAATTAAATCCTGCAACGACGCAGGATATCTGCCCACATCCATATTGTATGATTGAATCGCAGTTTCGAGCGTAGTAATGTACTGTTTAGTTGTTCTTTTTTTTCCGGTTTCTAGAAAGGAAGTATAAGCTAACGCAGAACCGCCTATCATCAAAATACCGATAAAAAGCACAACCATAATCTCAACAAGCGTAAAACCAACTCTACGTTTGCGATTTTCGCAACTTTGGCAAATCGCGCTATTTTTCTTTTTCATATTCATATTTTTATACTTTTTGGTTAAAGGTTTTTAAACTCTGCTCGCACTTGAATTTTCGATTAGAGCCAATTGCTCGATTGCCGAATTCTTTGTACAAGCTGACAACTTTGATAATCTCTAAACTTCAACCGAACAATTTTTTGTCCGGCAGAAGTTTATGTTGAACATTATGCCGTAAAAATAGTTTCCCTAAAATTCGTAATTATTGTAACATTTAATAGTGGGAACTTCTAAAAACTCGTTTTTTTATTAACCACAGAGAACACAGAGTTCACAGAGAGAATATTTTTTAAAAATTAAATTAAATTTTGATTTAAATCCATAATTTTCTACTTTAATAAATTTAAATTATGTTTTGATTCAAATTAAAAATTTCTCTGTGTTCTCTGTGTCCTCTGTGGTTTAAAATTCCCCTGTTATCCGTTGTTTAAAAGCCGTGAGCGGTTACAATTTTTTCTTATTTCTATTACAATAAATTTTATATTTCTGAAAGTATAATCTACTTTCGGATAATAACAATGCTATGTTGTCTAAGTTGTTTTTGTGAAATCAGGGTATTTTCCTATTATATTCGTTGTGTATCGATTATTCTGATTTTGCGGGTCTGAAAAAAACAAATTATTTTTAGTTCTTGTGAATTACTTGGTTTTTTAAAGCTATAATACCGATGTCCGTGATTAAGCGTTTGCGCGGAGTTGTGTTTCTGCGCAAAAAATTTCCAATCAC
>JAITAZ010000419.1 GCA_031283825.1 Planctomycetaceae bacterium
GAATTAAATAGCGCAAATAGACAAGATATCACAAGAACAAAACTAAATCAAATAGAATCCGCTATCATCGGAGATGAAAAAAATACAAGCAAATTCCTAAACGATATGGGAAGATTACCAGTAATTATCAAAGGAAATGAAGGCGAAGAATTAAGCGAACTCTGGAATAAAAATCTATTTAAACTCGCAGAAGACATTTCAATTGACGACTACAAAGGATACAACAACGACTTACCAAACACAATTTCTGTAACATTAAATGTCGGTTGGAAAGGACCATATCTAAACGTCCAAAATAAACTATACGACGGTTTCGGAAATGAAATCAAAGTTATCGAGAAAGATGACAACGATACGATCTTAAAATTCGGCAGTCTCGGCAATGACGACGAAGGCGACAAACAGGACGAAACAACGTCTGAAAACTGGCAAAATACAGACGATATTCGCGAGATTCCGTCTTCTAAAGTTTTTTCTACTTTGCATGTAAAAATCATGGTTCGCGATAGCTCTGCAAATCAAACAACATGGTTGCCGCCGGTAAAAACTTCAGGCTTTACAAAATACGTAACTGGTATTCATCATTACGGCGATATTGTCTTGCCCGAAACAACGCCAACACTAATATCTCCAACTCAAGAAAACGATCTATTCCTTTGTATAAATGGCGAATCGCTAGCATCAATTTCAAATACAAATTGGTCAAGATCACAAATTGTTAAAAAAGATGATATTCCACCTACATATTGGCGATGGCTTCCGTATTCGGACAAATTAAGTAATTTGAGAGTAGTAGTTTTTTCGCCATACGTTACTAAAAAAGAAAATGATAATAATGTTAAAACTCCAGACGTCCGAATTACAACCGCACATTTTGATGGTTCAACCCATTGGCAATTTGATGATCAATTAAATAATTCGGCAGAACTGCCTAACGTTTTAAATAAATTAACATTAGATCAGCCAACAGAGACGGAGCCAGAACAACCAACGCCAATTCAAGAAAATATTAACGAGGTAACATTTACTAATCTTGTTCCGGGTATTCGTAAGATATTCGCGTATGGTTACGGCGATGCGTCATTAAAATCCAATTTTCAACGCTCCAGCCTTCAAACGATAGAATTAAAATCGGGAGAAAATTTTATTACAATTTATTTGAATGAGAATTAATTTTATAAATGGTAACCGTTCACGGTTTAAAAATTCCTTAAATTGTCGTTTAAAATATTATGTTTCCATTTACGTTACGAAAATTCAGCCGTGTTGTTGTTTTTTTGCATGATAGTTTTCAGTGGTATGCTTACATCTTTACTTACAAGAAGCCGCATTGGGAAACATTGGCAAACACGACTTTCGCTAGTAAAAATTCGCGTCAACTGCCCGCCGGACTCCTCGAATTCGCCGAGAAACATAACGCGCGACGCGCACGAGTCGTATTGTCTCAAAATATCCAGAAACTTGACAATATCGAATTGCCGCTCGACGCGACAGCGGAAGAATTACAAACAGTCGTCGCGTTTGCTTACGCTCAAGCAACCGGATCAGAATTCGGTACTGTTCGCGTTGTTTCGTCATTTGCAGATTCGTTCAAGATGGGAGGCGATTCCGAAACGCTTTTTGCCGGCGGAATCGAAACAACTCAACTCGAACAATACGAAAAAAATTGTCAAACGTCCGGCTTGATATTCGACGGATGCGGAATACTCGAATTAGCCGCAATCACTGTCGGAACAAAATATTTCGACGAAACTCGATTCCTTATCCTTCGACGCGATAAAGGTTTCTACATGACATGCGCCTCCGACGAGATGCCAATGACCACAAGCGGAATCGCATTAAGCAAAAACTCAATCGAAGATAAAACTCGCGAATCCGAGCGTACTCAAGCTACCGCGCGAAAATTAAACTCGCAAAAAAATATTCCGTTACAAGTCTGGCACACTTCAGACGTCGACTCGCAACAACTCGACGACTTGAAAAAATCAATCGACCCGACAACACAACTCACAATCGCCGACTTAACTCAATATCTCGAAGATATCGCCCGTGAAATCGCAAACACAACTGAAATCGGCGCGCCTTCAAACGGCGGCGCGCTCGTCGGTCTGCCCGAAAAAGAAAAAGACCCATACCGCGCCGGAACGTGGCTATTTGTCGCCGCTATTGTTCTCGCTATTCTACTCACGCTGATTACATACCAAAAACTTCGCTCAGATATGCACAAAATTAAACAAAAATCAGACGCATGGGAAAAATTAAAAAACGAAAGAAAAAAAGTTAAAGATAACCTCGCCGCTATCGATAACGATAGAAAACGCAACGAAAAAATTATACAAATCCTAAATCAAAAAAATCCGCTGCCCGTATCGCTCACCACTATCATAAACGAACTAAAACAAAACATGCCAATCTACACCAGATTAACAAACATCCAACAAGCCGAAAACGAAGAACTCATCCTAACTGGTTACACATTCTACCAAGAAGGTTTCTTCGAATTAAAAACCGAACTAAATCAAAAATTACTAAAATACAAAATGACCACAGAACTAAAATCAATGGAAAAAATTAATAACTCAGAAATACAAAAATTCATTCTAAGAATTTATAAGATCGAATAGGTTAGAGGGGAGGGGAGTTGTAGTAGTTGTATTAGTTGTAGTAGAGAGAGAGAGAGAGAGAGTTGAGTGAAAGGGGGAATTTTAAAATCGTGAACGGTTACTTTATTTGTTTATTATTTTATTATTCGTCATCCTTTATTTACTTTTTTATTTCAAGTATATCAACGTTTACAAATCGTCATTTGTATCCGTGATAATCCGTTTAATCCGTGAAAATCCGTGTTTAAAAATCCCCCCAATCCGTGTTTAAAAATCCAAAAAGGAGATCAAAAATGAAACGTGCAATTAGGCGTCAATTGCGTATTTGGTATGCCGATATTACCGGCTACTTGAGTAAACTCAAGACATTTCATCGAACCGCATTAGGAATAATTATCGCAATCGTGATAATTTACGCGGCTCGCAAATATTGGCTCGATCCAATTCGCGCAGAAATATTCGAATTAGAATCCAACTACGAAAAAAGCGAACCGCCAAACCCTCTGCCTACCATCGAATCAGACGAAGAAATTACACTCGCAAAAGAACAAATCGAATCACGCTCAAAAAACGCTGAATCCAAAAAACGCGAAATGGAAACTGTCGCTAAATCACGCGCGAAAATTACTCAACAAAATAAAGAATCCGTCCTATCCGAATTCGCGTCAATTATCTCGAAAAATAAACTTATCGTCGTTCTCGGCGGCGCACCCGAACCCGACAACTCTACACCCTCAAACTCGCCGCGCTCAACACCAACAAGACCCGCCTCTCGACCCACCATCACCAGAGTCTCCGCCGAAATATCAAAAACTCCAACAAAACAATCGCCGACAAAACAACAAAAAACAACCACTAAAAAAAATACAAAACCCACAGATAAAAAATCAGAATCCGAAACAAAATCAACTCCGCAAAATGTCGAAAAACCACTCAAAACCGAACATTATCTCTACTACCTCGAAGG
>JAITAZ010000452.1 GCA_031283825.1 Planctomycetaceae bacterium
TTGAATTTTCCAAAACGTATTTTAACTGTTTCCGCAAACCTCATTTAAAACCTAAATAAATAATATAATTTTATTGATATTAAAATCGTCATTGCCATTCTCCGCGAATATCAGTTGAATCCGTATTATCCGCGTTTAAAAAATTCCGCTGATATATTACAAACATGAATAGTTACAAATTAACCGACCGATGTAGAGACGCAATGCCTTGCGTCTCATTGTTCGATCAAAAGATCACCGATAGAGACGCAAAGCATTGCGTCTCTACATTGGGTTTAGCAATTTAAAAATCCGTGAACGGTTACGAAAGTTTTTCTCTTGTGCGTGAATTGTTACCAAAAATTCTACAGAATAATTTCAATTTTTACTTGCGTAGATATATTTCGCAGAATATTCATTTCTTTTCATGGTTGTCTATAAAAAAACAGAGGCTGAAAACCGGAAACCGTATTGCCGGCGAAAATTTTTTTAACAGATATACGCTACTCGCACTACGAAAATTCGGCAATTTAAAAGAGCGTTTATGTCTGACTTCAATAAGTTGACAAACAGCTCCAACCGAAAAAACAAGCGCGAGCAGTTAAAAATATCCGAGTAAAAAGTATCTCGCCGGCAACCGGATTCCAGCTCTCAGTCCCCGTTTAAGTTAAGCTGACGCGAACTAGTCGGCACTACATGAACCACAAGCCTTTTTAGCGGCTTTTTTGACAACCTTCTTGGCGGCTTTTTTAGGGGCAGTCTTTTTGACAGCACCTACCGTCTTCTTGGCAGCCTTTTTTACGGTTTTCTTTACAGCTTTCTTAACAGCCTTTTTTGCAGCTTTTTTAGCCATCTTTAAATCTCCTAAAAGTTGAGAGCAAGACTCGTGTAAATTAAAAATAGTCTCGCTCGGTTACAAACCGGATCGCAAGTTCGCTCAAACTCTGAACGAAAAAAAACTCGCTACTCCATGTTTAACATAACCACCAAAATCACAACAAAACAATTAAATCCCCCGCAATCGCCATTGATAAATTCAACAACATCGCGAATCAATTCCATTGACTTCTATCGAAATTTTGCAATGGTTACTAATGGTTTTCCTTGCGGTTATCTCTGACCATGCAATCCGTTTTCCCCGTACTTTTTTAGGCTTTTCTCCATCTCCTGAAAAGTTGAAGAGCAAAACGTAATGTAACTTTGTCAAATTTTTCCCGTTTAGTAAAACCGAATTGCAAGTCCGCCCAAACATTGAACAGATAACGCTTGCAATCCCAATATCTATGTACCATCGACATACCTTAAAACACTCCACTGAAATTTGCCATTCCAATAAAGTTGAAAATTCAACCAAATCAAAACGACATCGACTATTTCAATTTCGAATCAAAATATATCGTTAAGGCTAACGTAATTTGTCAAATAAATTATCGCCGCAATAAAAACAACACAACAATAAATTCATTCGACAATTTTTTAAAACATACTTTAAAATTTGTCAATCTTATATAACTCGCACTTTTAAATCCGGCAATTAAAAAATGTCAATGCTTGTTTTCAAATAAGAAAACAATCGACTCCTGCCGAAAATAAAAAATGACAAATTAGGTCAAAAGCAAATCATAGCTCGCTAAAACGTAACTCTCTCTGAAAATAAAAATCAAACTCTATATCATTCGCTATATTTTATGTATCTGTAAATTTTTTGTCTCTAAACGCAAATCCGTAAAGTCAGACAAAAAATTAGCCGCAAATAATTTATTCCGCCCGCCGGTTAGAACTCGACAACTTAAATTCGCACAAACTGATTCTTCCATAAACAAGCCCGAATAAGCCGCCAAAATCTCACTTTTAAACTGTTCAAAATAATCGCGAAATACAGACGACAGTATATACTGTATAGAAAACAATACCGATAACAACAGACTTCCCCGTCTGCCGCACAAATTTTGCCCGCGTCGAACTTGCCCTAAATCCTTGTAACTTAAATCGTTTAACACAAGCTCGCCAATAGACAAACTTGCACAAGGCGACAAAACGCCACGCGCGAACAACGTAAATTCCGCATTAGCCAGACGCCGAAACATTTCAGATAAACGCCCCGACCCAACTACGAAATAATATAAAAAACTATAATGATGTTTCGACATATTCAAGTCGATCAATCTCCTACAAACCCACCTTGGTAAGGGAAATGTTATGCGGAATACAACCGCAAAACATAAACTATCTCTCAAATGCAAATCGCAAATTCATCTCGTCAATTCATTCGATCTAGCCGCGCTTTTTTAATTCTCAATCTCAACCTTTGTATTCGACTCGCGCGATCCAATTTCAACTTCGACTCGACTTCGTTCCTGACTCAATCTCAATCTTAACTCGACTAATTTTGATTTCGACTCTCCGTCTTAATTCGTCTAGTGAATTTTCGTAAATGTTATATTGAATTTTCGTCAGTCTTTTTTTCTTGTCAATCGGGGTCTATTATTTTTTTTTAGATCGATAAATTTTTATTTGCGTTTTGCGACGCTAATTATTTTTTTGACGCGACTGTATCATAAAAAACTTTGCGATAACAATTCGATTCGAATTTATTCTCGACGTTTTTTACTCGCGTTCAATTTAATTCGTGCAAAAGGATAAACAATTTTTAAAATCGCACAAGGTGTATAATCGTATTTTTTGAAAAAAAAATAAAATTTTTTTTGGACGGAAGAGCGCCGTAAGTCGAATTTAAATGAATTATCGTTACGATAATTAATCTTTTCATTCTCATGTCTCCGCGTTTTTCTCGATGAATTATTGTAACGATAATTCAAAAGGATTTTTTTGCGTTCCGAATTCGACAATTTCGTCTAACCCTTAAATTACTAGCGTCAGAATGATTAGTTAGTCAATTCTCTATAATTTTGATACGCTAGAAATCCGAGTATAATTGCTCCAAAAAATATCTGATGATTCAAGCAAAACCAGATGCAAATTATTGCGGTTGCTATCGAAATTACGAGCGAATTTATTTTTCCTTTTCTTGGAGAAAAAAATAAAAAAATTTCTCGTAATATTTGTCCGCCGTCGAGCGGATATATCGGCAGCAGATTAAAAATCCCCCAAACGATTGAAACGATCATCGTCCATTGAAGGAAAAAAATGACCGGCGACAACAAATTGAATCCGTTCTGTTGCGATGATTCTAGCGTGAGCATCAATACAAACGCAACCGCCGCTAATGCAAATTCTGCCAAACAACCCGCCGCGTCAAGAAACACTTTATACAATAATCCTCTGACTCCAAAATGACGGCGCGGCGGCGCATGAGGAATAGTTACGCCGCCGAATCCATGCAATACAATATCAGACTCCACGCGGAACACATGCCGAAATACACAAGCATGACCAAGCTCATGAACCAAAACCGAAACAAACACCGCACAAGCCCAAGCAATCAATTGTAATAGCCACACGCGAAGCGAATCAATACGCATATTGCTAAAAAGCAACACAACCAATACCCAAAAAAAAGGATGAATACGAATACGAAAATTAAGAAAAATAAATCTTACGTCGTATTGCGTAGGCGAAAAATTGAACATAATTTAATTTGTAATTTTTTGTGATTTATAAATCGCCCGCGATTATTCGCTCGCGATAACTTATGAAAATGATAACCGTTCACGGTTTTAAACACGGATAATGGGGAATTTTAAACGCGGATAATATCGGATAGAACGGATAATCGCGGAAAATGCAAATGGCGATTTTAATATTCATAAAATTATTTAATTTAGGTTTATTTAGTTATAGTT
>JAITAZ010000470.1 GCA_031283825.1 Planctomycetaceae bacterium
AAGAATAATTTCCCATACGAAATTAAAGCCGGAAAAAATTTTTCCACCAAAGAAATAAAAGGCTTCCAACTAATTTATGCGCCGCGCATAAAAAATAATTAACAGATCAAAATAACAACCATGTAAAATGTTACAAGTTTTTCAACAAGAATAACAACAAAATTGATAATGTTACTAGAAGTAACTATCTATTAAATTTTATAACTAATCATTTTGTATAAAAGAAAAAATCCTACGCCCCGAAGAGGCAACGGAATTATAACCCACCGCAACGCGGTGGGTTAAGACACTCACAAAATGATCACCCTGAAAAGGCAGCGGAAAAAATTATCACGAATATTCGTTACAAATATTCAATAATATGCACCAAAATTAACAATATTCATAAATATTCACCAATATTTACTAAGAAATTCCGTTGCCATTTCAGGGTGTTGGAATTTTTTTTCTTGTGTGTGAACGGTTACCCCGATTTAATCGCTGTTTTTTTAAGGAGACGATGAGGACTTAGAGGACATTTTGGTTGAAAATCTGCTTGAAATGACTCAAAAGAGATTTCTTTTGAGTTGAGTCGTTAATCTCCGATTTCAAACAACGATGTCCCCAATGTCCCATAAGTCCCCTTTGTCCCCAATGTCCCCCCAAAAAAATAATATGGTTTTAAAAATTGTTCTTGAAAGATAATAAAAACCAACATTATTTTTTAAAAGGGACAAGGGCGACAATTAACTTAAAATCTAGGATTAGAAACTCAAAAATTGCTATGTTACTTATCGATTCTTTGCGGCAATTCAAGGACTTTGGATTGCAGACCGCTTCTTGCAAAAATTATGTAGAAAACAAATCCTACAATAAACGCAGATAACGGCGGACACGGAATAATTTCTGCTAATCTCAAATCACCCACTTGCGGATACAACAACGAAGCCGCTCCAACCGCAAATCCTAAAATCCACGATAACCAACCGGCGGCATTAAATCCTTCTCTTGGTCCTGCCCATTTGAATCCCGATAAAATATAATCCGCCGCCATCGCGCCACAAATCGGTCCAAACGACGCGCCAATTACATTAAATACCGACGGTGCATCTTTCGCATATCCGGTAATAACTAAAAATATCGCCGCTAAACAACCAAGTCCGCACGATACCCACTGATTAACACTCGGAAATGACGTCTTAATACAACCCGCCGCAATAAACGTACAAAAACACGCCGACGGAAACGCCGCTAACGCAAGCAAAAACATAAATATCCTCGACAACTCAACGCCAACAATCGCATTCAATAAATTAGTGTCGGTAACTTTGTAAGTAACAAGCAATTCAGGCTTGTCAAGTATAGACGCCTGAACCCCCGCGACAACCAATAACGCAATCACCCCAGCAAGAGAAGTCGCAAACACAATACCAACAAGTCCGCCCAAATGAACCGCTACACTACTCCGATTATTACAACCGAAATTCGCGCCGGCTGCTCCAGCAGTCGCAAAAAATCCTATAACATAAGTACAAATCAACGAAATTATCCCCAACTGATGACTCCCCCAAAGAGACGCCTCCTGCGAATTACTAATCTGTCTTTTCTTCAAATATTCCGTCTCAACCTTCTTGTACTTTGCTAACTTCTCGCTATCCAGCAAAATCGGCGGAGAGAATTTACTTAACTCTTCGCCTAGCGTTTGCATCTCTCTTGCCGCATTTTTCTGGCTTTCATATTCGGCGTTTCTTGTTACATTCGGGTCGAACTTGCCAACGTTAGCGCACACGCTAACTAATAGAATCACAAGAATCGCAATCGGAATTATCGGCGAAAACGACGCGATCTTTCCAACATACTGTATTCCCAAAATTCCCATAAGCATCGCAAGAATCGCCCACACAACCGACACCGTAAGATGCGTAATTGAATCCGCCGGAATGCCAAAAGTCTGAACAAGCAACAACCCCGAAAAATAAGCGTTGACGCTAAGCCAGCCAAATTGCAAAAGACCCATCAAAAGACCGGGCATCAAAAATCCGCCGGTTACTCCGTAAGTTGACGTGCCAACTACTGCAAGCGGTAATCCTGTTTTCATTCCGAGTAAACCCGGCACAAGATAACATAGCAAATAACACAAAAACGCCGCTAACACAAGACTGCCTATCGCTAATTGCAGTCCTCCCGAAAGCGTTCCTCCGGCAACTCCTGTCGCGCCAAGAGGCGCTTCTTGCCAAAACACAAACCACAACATAACTCCCGCATAAGAAGCCGCTGTGGACATAAGCCAACCTACTCGCTTGTCAAAAGGAGTAGGTTGCGCTGAACTAACATAATCTGGTAACTGTTGTGACATAATTTTTTTCTTGTAAAGTGGTGAAATTTTAGGGAATCTCTAAAAACTCGTTTTTTTATTAACTACAAAAAAAACAGAGTTCACAGTGAGAATATTTTTTAAAAATTAAATTTTGATTTTAATCCATTCCATAATTTTTACTTTAATAAATTTAAATTATGTTTTGATTCAAATTAAAATTTTCTCTGTGTTCCCTGTGTCCTCTGTGGTTTAAATTAATTTTTTAGAGATTCCCTTTAGTTGAATTTGTGGAAATTGTGGAAATTTAAACGTCCAATATTCAGCAGAAAAACAATCATCGATCCGGACAATACTCGACTCGATCCAATAGACCACCTTTCGCCTAAGGATCGCAAACCTGATCAATAATTGCCTACTACTGAATAATTACAAAATGCAAATGACAACAAGAACGATTAAATAATTTTCGTAACAAAAAAATTGTTTTCGCGTTTTTTATTTAATCGTTCAAGTTCAATGTTGGTATCTCAAGCAGGGATTTTTAGCGTTTTTTGAAGGCTAAACCAACAGTAGAGACGTAATGAGCCGCGTCTCTACGATTGTTCATTTGTAACCATTCGCGTTTTAATTTTTTGCGAAAAAAATAAAAATTTCTGCGAATGGTTACCTGGATATTTACATTGGAATAGTTTAATTGAAGTAAGGTTCTCGTTCTTGTTTTGGTTTTGTGTTATCGTCTTGGATTTCGCGTATCCATATATTTTTGAATTTAATGGGCGCGCCGTGATCTTGCAGTAGTATTGGCAATAATTCTTCGTGAGGTTCGTATTTTGGCGGGTGTTCGTATGCGGTTGAGCCTTCGAGTTCGTGATGATTTATTATCAAGACGCCGTTTTGAAAAACGGTAATGTACGCCGGACGAATTACTTTGACAACTTTACCGTTTTCGATTTGTAATTTTGGGCGATTGAAAATTATATCGTAGCTTTGCCATTCGCCTCCTTTTCGGCAGGCGTTGACTTGCGGCGGGCGTTGTTTATAAATTGAGCCGCATTGACCGTCGAAGTAAGTTATTTTTGGTTTACTGCCGGACGGGTCTTTGTAGGAGTCGAGTATTTGGACTTCGTATTGACTACCTAGATATACTCCGCTATTTCCTGCGCCTTGACCATTTTTATCGTTAGCAGGCACGGCGAATTCAATGTGTAATTGGAAGCTGCCGAATTTCTTTTTTGTTTTATTATCTCTTTTGCCGACAATCATCGTGTCATCGACAACTTTCCATGACTCGTTATCCCATTCGGAGGTATTTTTACCGTCGAACAGTACGATTGCGTCTGACGGCGCGCCGCCGAGAGTTTCTGACGGCGTTACGGCTTTAGGTTCTGTCCAAGCGATACCGCTACGCCAATCTTTTGCGAGAGCAACTGCGCTTGCGCCAATTACAATTGCGATGGCGATTACTAAAAATCTTTTGGTTTTCATTTTGTTTTTAGTTTGATTTTTATCAACTTATCGCGGTAGGATCAAGTACGAGATTTTGTCGATTTGGATTTCGCAAATATGAAATTTCAATCTGAAATTCGTAGTTGAGAGCAATAAGTTAAAACTGTGAAAGACGTCAGCAAACCGTTTGCCAACGAACAACGGGTCGCAAATATAAGTAATTCCATCGACTCCGTCAACCATACCCCAAAAGAAAAAAATTTTGTCTTTATCGACTAAGGTTACAATTATACTTTGAAC
>JAITAZ010000046.1 GCA_031283825.1 Planctomycetaceae bacterium
AAGTCTTCTATGATAATAGTATCCTCGCATCATCCTAGAAAGTTGCTAGAATACTTAAAAGAATTTTACGTAGTTACCGAAATCAGTGAAGGAATTTATTCGATAAAAAATGGTCCGTTTAAAATATACGTAATATCATTGCGAAAATTACCATCTGACCAGAATTTATTGCTAACAAGCTTACAATTCAACCTTCCCGAAGAACGATATAATCAAATAATTGCCAAATCCGTTAATCGTGAAGATGATAATACGTTTCAGGTATTCATCAACACTTTTTTAAAAATCAATAAAGAAAAATTTATAAAAGGAGAAATTAAAATGCATCAAACCACAATCGACCTAATGAAAGAATGCGGTCTAGCTAAACCGTTCATTAAAATAGGAAAAAAAATGGGCGAAAAAAGAGGCAAGGCTAATGGTATGTTTGCCGCTAAAGCTGATGCTATTATTGCAGTTTTAACGGAACGACTCGAGGTTCCGCCGAAGAAATTACAAGAGCAGATACGGAATGTTCGTAGTATCGAAAAACTCGACGAGCTTATTCGATTTGCTGCAACTTGCGTCTCTATCGGCGAGTTTTCTACGGCGTTGAATTAAGGCTGGAAATATTACAAAATAATTTTGCGTAGGATTTTAATCAATCAATTTTTATTTGGAATGTAAGTTTAACAATGCCTAATTTGCCTTTATTTATAATATTAGCGTATGCGTTGTATGAGGGATTCATACATGCGTTTGAGACGGATCATGTTTTAGCGGTGAGTAATATTGTTTCACAGCGGAATCGGATAGCGTCTGCGGTTAAGGATGGGATATTTTGGGGTCTTGGTCATACTTCGACGATATTTTTGATCGGTATTATTATGATTTTGTTTAGAGTTAAAATAGCGGAGAGTTCGTTTTCGTATTTTGAAGCGATAGTTGGATTGATGTTAGTGTTGGTTTCGGTATTTCGATTTTATATTTTTTGGCGTAACGAGCGGTCTGATATTCATGTTCACAAGCACGGCGACGGAGAGCATGACGGCGAAAACGAGCAATTTCATGTGCATATCGGCGACGGACATTTGCATAAAACGTCTTATGGAATTGGGATTATTCATGGATTAGCAGGCAGCGGGGCATTAGTTTTATTGATTATGTCCCAGATTCCAACGGTAGTCGGCGAATTATTATATTTGTTGATATTTGGCGTCGGTTCGATGTTTGGCATGGCGTTTGTCGCCGGAGTATTTAGCGTTCCGTTTTCAAGAGAGTTAATTTTTTCTAATCGAATTGTTAGAACTGTATTAGTCTTAATTTCTTCTGGACTATGTTTTGCGTATGGTTGTTATGTAATGTATCAGAATTTATTCGCCGCGTAAGACGTCTATTTTAGCAGTCATAATTTTTGTAATTCGTTTTTTATAATCAGAAACGCGAATGTCTCGTTTGTATAAAATCAATAAGCATGGTTTGTGTATCAATTGAAATATATACTTTGAGCGGTAACAAATGGTTGGTTTTTTTCGGTAGAAAATACTACGACTGAATAGTTATAAAAATTCTACAGAATAGTTACTAATTATCTTCTGACAGATATTCCGAAATTTACGCCGTAGGCGGTTAAAGTTCGGTTGCTTTTTCGAATGTTGAATAATGAACCATCGGGATTAAATTTATAATCGATAGCGTCTGCGCCTCTTCCTATGTTGTCAACGACAATTGAATTGAAACCTAAATTGAATCCTACTGAATCTGTCCATTGCCATCTTACGTTTAAGTTTAATTCGAATCCGGGTGAAAAGACGTCTCTGCTTGTGCGATGATAAAACGCTTGCGGCTTGTTCGTAAACGCAATAAGATGATACGGCGCAACTTGACCTTCACCCGTTGCGTCAACCGCACCAGGATCAATAAATTGAGACGCAAATTTACCGCTAACGGTTGTTGTTTGTCTGTTGAATCCAGCCAATAAACGACCCTCCGCCCCCAATGACCAACGACCAAAACGACGCTCTATCTTTGTAGCAATTTGAGGTCCTGTAATCTGATTATTAACTTTCGCTTTTATAGAAGTTGACAAATTTGAAATATCAACCAACGAATCGTCGTCATCGTCGTCTGTGCTAGTTGAAGTGTCAGTTGTGTCTGTGTCAGAACTACTTGACGAATCCGAACTCGAACTGGAAACTGTAATTTCTGTCGGATTACCGTAACTAATGCCGGTAAAATTGAAATTATCTTTTGCTCCGAAATATCGCAATCCGCCGTAAAGATTCATTTCTCCCCAGTTATTCGGATATGGTCTGTAGCAATACATTAACTCTAAACTAAACAAGTCGATTTTATTTGAAAATTGAACGTATGCAAAATTTATTGGCAACGGCGCCCAAATCGCTTTGTCTGCATTAGTCGAGGTAGATTCTGAATCGTCGTCATCGGAATCAGAATCGCTGCTTGTAATAGAAGGAATCCAACCGGTGAGAGGCGTAAGATAAGCGTATTGTTCTATATTTATCGGTTGATGATACTCCGTTGACCAAACTTGATTCGAGGCGAGCGGAAGTCCCGTTGCGGACACTATATTTAGTCGTGTTGAAGCTTTTGAGTCGTCGATTACCATTGAACCGAACACGCCGCTATTTTTTCCTGAAAAAACAATTTCTTCTGTAGTCAACGTTCCGACGTCTCTTGACTCAAACGTGCCGCCAAGACCGGAGATTCCGTAACCGCGAAATAAAAATCCAGAGTGGTCGCGATTGTAACCGAATTCATAACTTGTGCCGAATTTGAATTTTCCGGTACTGATGCTTGCGGTATTCAAGGTATTCGTTTGAGTATATTCGCTGTTGCCGTTATAAACTGTACGAATCATACTTCGTCCAGTAACGTCCCTAGCGCCTATTGGACAACTAAAATTTTTAATTGTCCACGCTAACTCCGATACTTCAAAAGTAAAACCATCGCCGCTATGACGCGCACCGCCAAACTGTTCCGCTTGATACGGTCGAAATGGACGAAAGGACTCCTGTGCTACCAACGTACCAAAATATAAAAATGGGAACGACAATAACACAAATATCAATAATAGGCGTTTCAATGAGAACATGGTTTCCTCAACGTAAGTGAACAAATTTTTGCCGGAAGCCGGACTAACGCTTCACGATCCAAAAAATACACCCAAACAATATAACTCGTACTATATCTATGAATCTCAACGACGACATTCCAATGTGCTTTCAATGTCTGTTTTCAAATAAATAAGCCGACGACGATAATCAAATTTCAAGTGCGAGCAGTTTAAACGGTTCAATTAAAACTCGTACTATGAATTTCGGCAACGTAATAGCGTAAAAACCGGCTTTCCGATAAGTAAACCGAAGGCTCAAACCGAAAATTAAAGCGCGAGCTGTTCAAAATAGCAAAAGTAATTAACAAAATAATCAAACCGCAAAAATTTCAACTCAGTTACAAATCAATTTTCAAAACAATATCGTTGCTGATTCGAGATGAGAATATGATTGTACCGATTGTATCGTCTCGTACTATTATAACAATTGAATAATAAAGTCCGACAAAACGGAAAATATGACGATTTTTTTGAAAAAATCTTTTTTAACAAAAATTCGGATAAAATAGATAAAGTTTAACGATTAAATAGCCGGAAAGAAAAAAATAAACTCAATAGAAAAAGTAAAGTATTCGTTGTAATGGTTCTGTAGATCGTTTATTTTCGGAGTTTATTTTACGAGCGGGGGGTTGTATGGCTTTGTTAGGTTGCTATACTAACTGCCCTGCCGCGTCGAATACAAACAATGATTTTTTGTAACAATTTGCGTAATTATTCTGTAAGCAACCATTGATCATTGACAATCGCCGATCAGATTGGATATCGCCTATTGTGAATGTTTACAAATTTTTTCAGTTAAAGGATAAGGATATTGTTAAATGTCAAATTATATTTTCAATTTATTTTGGGGCGTGCTTTTTTTTGCCGTAGTTGTTCTTTGTCAACCGTCGATTGCGTTGGCTCAAGAGAGCGAATCTGAACCGGGTTGGGTTTTAGCTTATGCTTTGGTTCTTGTTTTATTATTTGGCGCGGTTACGCTTATAACGGTTCGTCTTGCGGGGCGAAGCGATTCGGCTTTTTCTGATACCGAACTCGCCGCAAAACGAGAAGAAGAAATCAAAAAAATAATGAAACATTAAATTATTGGGAATCTCTAAAAATTATTGTAAACCACAAAGGACACAGAGAACACCAGAGAAAATTTTAATTTGAATCAAGACATAATTTAAATTTATTAAAGTAAAAGTTATGGATTTAAATTAAAATTTAATGTTTAAAAAATATTCTCTCTGTGAACTCTGTGTGTTCTCTGTGGTTATTAATAAAAAAACGAGTTTTTAGAAGTTCCCTACAAATTTCCACTGAGATATTACGCAATTTTAGGTAACGGTTCAACCCAAAATCTTTTGAGCGGTTATGTAAAGTCGTGAAATTTATATGGATGAACAATATACAGAAATAACCAGATTAGCGGGCGGTCTTGCTCACGAAATAAAGAATCCTCTATCGACAATTCGGCTCAATATAGAGTTATTGTCCGAAGACCTTGAGCAGATTGATTCGCCTCAATCTCGTCGCGCTCAACAACGTATAAAAGTTGTTCAAAACGAATGCAGACGATTAGAATCTTTACTCGACGATTTCTTGCGATTTACTAAAGCCGATAATCCCGAACTTCTGCCCGGAAACGTAAATAACGAAATAAGAGATATTATTGAATTTTTCCGCCTAAAAGCCGAAGAATCAGGGATTGAGATAATTGCATATTTGGCTAGCGATCTTCCGTCGGTGTTATTAGATCGCGGTTTATTTCATCAAGCGATGATTAACTTATTGTTAAACGCTTTGCAAGCAATGCCTAACGGCGGACAACTAATGATAAGCGCTCGCTCGATAGGAAATGAAATCGTCATTGATTTTATCGACACCGGAATCGGAATGGACAAAAAAACGCTCGCGAATCTATACGGTGCTTTTTATTCCACAAAAAAAGGCGGAAGCGGTTTAGGATTAGCAACAACGCAAAAAATTATCAAAGCGCATGGAGGAACTATTTCTGTCCAAAGCGAGCCAAATTGCGGAACAAAATTTACTATTATAATTCCAAGTTTGCCAAGATTGGCGGTTAAGTGAGTTGTAATAGGAGATTTAATCGTAATCCGATTCAAATATTTCGCTTATTATAAAACTAATCAGCTAATACAACTAAAACAACTAAACTAATGATTACTCCTAAAACGCTTAAAGGATTCCGTGATTTTTTGCCGGAATTTATGTTGCCGCGTGAGAATTTGATTGAACGGGCGACAAAAATTTTTCGTTCTTTTGGTTTTTGTCCGATTGACACTCCTGCGCTTGAATATCTTGAAATATTGCAAGGCAAGGGCAGCGAAGAAACTGATCGTCAGCTTTACAAATTTGAGGATCATGGTGGTCGTCAAGTTGGGTTGCGGTTTGATTTAACGGTTCCTCTTGCGCGATATGTTTCGCAGCATTTTTCGGAGTTGACATTTCCGTTTAAGCGTTATCATATTGGCAAAGTCTGGCGGGGCGAAAACACGCAAGCCGGACGTTATCGCGAGTTTATGCAATGTGATTTTGACACAATCGGCACAAAGTCGATAGTGTCTGATGTCGAGATTACTCTTATTATAAACGAGTTGCTTGAGCGAATTGATTTGAAATCGAATAGCAGTTTTACGCGATTTAAAATCAGGGTGAACAATCGCAAAATATTAACTGGTCTTCTTGACAAAAATAATATTCTTGACAAATCGACGTTGTTGTTGCGGGCGTTAGACAAGATAAATAAAATCGGCAAGCAGGCGGTAATTGACGAGATGATTTCAGTTGCCGGAATAACGGCGCAGCAGGCGGATAGCGTGTTGGAGTTTGCGGTTTTGCGAGGTTCAAACGACGAGATTCTTTTATCGTTACAAAAAATGTTGGCGGGAAATTCAATTGGCGAAGAGGGTGTTGCGAGTTTGGGCGAGTTAGTTGAATCGGTAAAGTCGGCGGGAGTTGATTCTGAACGAGTTGTCGTTGACGTCTCGATTGCGCGAGGACTAGATTATTATACTGGAACGATTTATGAAACGTTCCTTGATGATCTTCCTAATATTGGCAGTGTGTGTAGTGGCGGACGATATGACAATCTTGCGTCGGTTTATTCGAATCAGGAGTTACCTGGAGTTGGCGGTTCGCTTGGACTTGATCGATTACTTACGGCGATGGAGACTTTAAATATGATCGAAAAAACATCAACGTCGGCGGAGGTTTTTATGCCCTTTTTTGTAGGCGGAAGGTTGAGAGATTATTTGAGATTATCGAGCAAATTAAAATCAAGCGGAATAGGCGTTGAGTTTTATCCTGAAGCAAAAAAAATCGGACAACAATTAAAATACGCCGACAAAAGAGGTTTTCATATTGCAATTATAATCGGAGAAGACGAGTTCAAAAATGAAACATGTCAAATCAAAAATTTAAAAACCGGAATGTCAACAGAAATCCCGCAAATTTCAGCAGTAGAAAAAATTAAAGAAATTTTAGAAAGAGATTAAAAAAGATAAATAATGATGTAATTATTCAGTAGCATATTTTGTTTTTTTGAGTCTTTAATCCTAGATATGTAACCGTTCACGGTTTTAAACACGGATAATACGGGGAATTTTAAACGCGGATAATACGGATAATACGGATTTGACGGATATTTGCGGAGAATGCAAAAGATGCCTTTGTATGGTAGAAAT
>JAITAZ010000047.1 GCA_031283825.1 Planctomycetaceae bacterium
GCTGTAGTTTTTTGTAACCGTTCACGGAATTTTTTATCGCAAAATTAAAACGTGAATAGTTACAAATTAACAAATGTAGAGACGCAATGCCTTGCGTCTCATTGTTCGATCAAAAGATCACCGATAGAGACGCAAAGCATTGCGTCTCTACGTTGGGTTTAGCAATTTAAACGCTAAAAATCCCTTAATAAATTGTTACAACGCAAAATCCAAAATAAATTTTCCGACTAATATTACATAATTCCGAATCTTAAAACCGTGAACGGTTACAATTTAACAACCATGATTAACGACTCAACAGAAGACAACAGCTTTTAAAAAGAGAGATATTTTTTTCAGTTTTATCCCTTCGATCCATTAACTCCAAGTCGAATTCATTTTATCGTTGTCTTCGACAACGCGACCTTTCGGCGAAAGGTTGCGAACCTACGGTCGCCTATCTGATCAATAGTTATTCAGTTTTTATTTCTGGTAGAACTCGCGTTTTGACTGGCTCTTGATGATATACCTCATTGAACGGCGCGGCGTCAACGCTTCTTCTTAATAATAAATAAATCGCTACGCCGCTCGACCAAAACCACGCGAAAATATACGCTACAACCAGAAATCTCAATAAATCAAACCACGCCGATAATAATGTCAACTTGAATAATCTGCCAACGCCGCGAAATCCGGCAATATCTGTATGATCATACGAATCGCAAAACATCATAACCTTCCTCGACGACATCTCCAACGACTCCAACTCATACGAATAAAAAAGAGATAACCCCCTCGCGCCAACAAAATGCTCCGTCAACATAATCGTCCCAGTTACAAAAAAGATTACCACAAGATAACCCAAAAATCCTTGAAACATCAAAAAAAACCAATACGAAAAATAATGAAACGGTCGCTGAAATAAATACGAAAACATTCTACTTACCGAGTCAAAACCGTCTGCGCCCTCCGCCGAAACCGCCGCAAATAATAACGGAAAACCAAACCAAAGACCAACCAATAACACCAGCCCCAAAAAATTAAATAAAAACGAAATCGGAAAAAATATCGGAGATAAATAATTAACCACTCCCACATCAACCCGCCCCGAAATATACGCCGGTATCGAACCCAAAAAGAAACATACCCAAATCCCAACCGTCAATATCAACACCGAACTCAAATACCCAAATCCGCGATAACGCAAAAAACGAAATAACTCAACAACAGATTCCGACCCGTCCCGCGTCAAACGCATCGCAACAATCCTACAAATCAACCCTCCGGCAAAACTCCACACAATCACAACCGCAAAAAATTCAATCAGCCTCAAAAAAAACTTCGACCAACTACCATGCTCAATAATAAAAAACTTGCCGCCCGTAAACGTAAAAAACTTCCACACAAATAATACCGAATCATGCAATTCCAAATCAATCGTCTCAATCAAATCGACAAATCTCCAATCGTTGAAAAGATACGACGTCCGCGTCGCCGTGCCGTCTTGCTCAATCTGAAACTCCGACCGATTAAATACGCCGCGAAAATTATCGTTACGAATATTCATCCGATCAATTATCTCCGAAAATCCTCTCTCTCGATGAATTGACTTTTCCGTAATGTCAACAAAACGACGCTCGTCCAATGAATTAAACTGATAAAAAAATAAATTAATCGCAATCGTTAAAAATATCCCAACAAGCGCAAAAAATAACGCCCTGCCGCCAATCGATACGCTAAATACACGAAACAATAACACCGGAGGAATAAGCTCCTGCCAATCAATTCTACGGATCGTTCCTTCATCAATATCTTTTAACTCTTTCATAATTTTTTACTCCTGTTTAAGGTTTTTTAAGGGGAAAGGGACGATGGGGACAAAATAGTTTCAAATTTAAGATTTAGCGGATAACAAAGAACAAAACAAAAATTCCACCGGCTACTGAAATATTACAATAATACAATAATTCAATCGATTATTTTCTTGTTGTCCATAGGCGAATCGGAGCAGGTTGAATCGGTTGAGGTTTAATCGAATCGTCCGGCGGAATAATCGCAATTCCAATTCGATACGGCGATTTTCGTTTAAGCGACAGTGGTTTCAACTCTATCGGCTCAACCAACTCCGCCGACGGAAAACGACTCTTCAACCAACGCGGAATTTCTGATTCTTTGTCAATATTCCAAATCGCAATCCCGCCCGCGTTCAAAACATCCTGATCCGTTGACCACGTTGAAAGCGGAAAAGAATTATAATCACAATGACACGTCGGACGATCTTTAGCGTAAATTGCAACATTTCCCGCTAATATCCAGTCTCCAACGACAAATTTAATCGGCTCGTTATATCTGTTTCGCCAAGTCCGCTCAACCTCCGCCGCCAGATGCTTGCCCGGAAATAAATATCTAGTTTCATTACGGAAATTATACGCTACGTAAACATGAGTCAAATATCCGACGACATAACATGCCATCGTTATCATAAAGAAAATAAAAAATAATCGCACAGCGCTAGACGTTTTCGCCGTTTTGAAAAACGCAATCAAAATCAAACCAGTAAAAATAAAAATTTGCATGAAATCATGAAAACCTCTGTCCGCCGCTGTAACAAAACACGAAAACGCCATAAGAAACCACGCAATAAAACTAACGCCTAATAAAAAATTTCTTGCTAAAATTTGATTGTCGTCCAACGTAGATTTTTCCTTCAGCCTAAATTTCACGCCCGCTAATGGTAGAAATAAAACAATAAAAGATAAACATAATAACGGAATCATTGACGCCGCATTAAGCAATACAAAAATCCGATTTGCGAAAGTCGGATCAAGACGGTTTTTTAACGGAAATGCCATAAACGAAAAGTCGCTAATAATTATCCAATAAAGAATCGGAGACGCAATCAATAACGAAATAATAATAGCCAAATAAACGCCGGAACGTAACCAATATTTTCGCGTTGACGAATTCAAAATAGTAAAAATCAATATCGCAAGAACAATAAAAACAATCGTTATCTTACAATGAAAACCGACGCCAATTGCTATTCCTAATCCGATCCAATCTCTGTAACGGTCGTATTTAATCGCAAGCATCGCGAAAAATATAATAAACGCCCAAGCAAAAATCGTCAAAACATTATGATTATAATTTAACGACGAATAAAAATACAACCAATATCCATAGAACGTCAATACTCCAAATAGCGACTCAAAAGGCGTAAGAAATTCGCGTCCAACACGCCAAATCGCAAAAGCTGTTAAGAGAAAAAATATCTGATTCAATAAATACGGAGCAATCTCGCTTTGATTAAGACGCTGATAAACTAACTCAAGAATAATAGAATTTAACGCCGGATGCTTAAACGTCGCAAGCACGCCTTCTTTGCCAATAAGAAACATCTCAGTCGCGTCGTAACGAAAATTCGGCTCAAAGATAAACGGAATAATCGTCCATAAAACAAAATATATTATCGCAACAAAAAAAAATATTAACGAAGCCTGTTTTGACGTCATTAGGAAATATTGAAAAATATTGAAAAATGAAAAAAAGGGTAAAAATCGTTATCACGCGGCGGCGAGTATGTCTCGCGCGGTTTGGGTTTGTGTGCAAATAAAGCATCCAAAAATAGTATCGTATATTTTTATAAACGATGCAATAACATCAAAAATATCAAAATTTATAAAATTTGTCAATAGCATTTTAATTTTTTGAAAATTAAGCCTAGCACTTTGTTAAGCGACAACTACTGCGCAACATGAGTTACAAATTAACAATCGTAGAGACGCAAGGCATTGCGTCTCATTATTCGATCAAAAGATCATCGATAGAGACGCAAGGCATTGCGTCTCTACATTGGGTTTAGCAATTCGAATTTGAATTTAAAAATAATTCCGAATTTAAAAACCCGTGAACGGTTACAGAAAAATAATATGGGTAATATATCAGTGGAAAATTTGTTTTTGTAATTATTATCAAGGCGATGAAAGACGAACCTTATTTTTACCTTATTAAAAAACAAACACTGATAATACGGGGAATTTTAAACGCGGATTTTTTTAGTGAATACGGATTTGACGGATAAACACGGAGAATGGAAATGATGCCTTTGTATGGTAGAAATCAATAATTTTAAGGGGATAAAGGAGGGGGATGGAAGAAATTATTAAAGACTAACTCAATAATAATTAATAATTAATATTTTACGTAATAATAAATAAACCTAAATAAATAATATAATTTTATTGACATT
>JAITAZ010000052.1 GCA_031283825.1 Planctomycetaceae bacterium
TTTTTTCCGCTGCCCTTTCAAGGCGTAGGAAATTTTTCTCTTGCTTGTGAACGATTACCGTTTTTGAATGGCTAAACCAACAGTAGAGACGCAATGCTTTGCGTCTCTATCGGTGATCTTTTGATCGAACAATGAGACGCAAGGCATTGCGTCTCTATCGGTGATCTTTTGATCGAACAATGAGACGCAAAGCATTGCGTCTCTATCGGTGATCTTTTGATCGAACAATGAGACGCAAGGTCTTGCGTCTCTATCGGTGATCTTTTGATCGAACAATGAGACGCAAGGCATTGCGTCTCTACTTTTGGTTTAGCAATTCAAAAACGGTAACTGTTCACGTTCAAAAGAAAAAATCCGTTGCCCCTTCGGGGCGTAGGAATTTTTTCTCTTTGCGTGAATGGTTACAAATAATCATCATTTGCAAATAACAATAAATTAAAAACCAATGTAGAGACGCAATGCTTTGCGTCTCTATCGGTGATCTTTTGATCGAACAATGAGACGCAAGGCATTGCGTCTCTACAATTGTTTCACGTTTTAATTTTTCGATACAAAAAATAAAAAAATCCGTGAATGGTAACAATTTTTTTTCGTTTATCTCCAATACCAAACTATTCCGATATTGCCTGTGTTTTTTGTTGGCGCTTTGTTGTTTTCGACATAGATTTCTGCATTGTAACCGCCGAAAATCGATAGCGTTTTAGAAAGATTATATCTCGCGCCAATATTTATAGTCAAAATTGAATCGCCTGAATCGATTCCAATTAATCGCGAACCTTGAACATCGCATTCTAAATTATCGCCTACGCCTAACAATTGACGCGAATAATAAATTCCTCCATATAAACTTCCGTATATTCCTTTCCAATTTACGTCAGCGCCAAAACGTAAAAATAATTGAGATAAATATGCGTCCGAAAACGTATATCCTCCTCTTGACTCTGCGGCGTCGTTTAAGGTATTGTAATTATAGTCTATCGACAACGTTGGTCTAAACGATAAATTGCCGTCAGAAAATAATCGATAACCATACTCAATCGACGCCTCAAACGTCGAACCATCGAAACGACTCTTCCGTAAATCGTCTAAATCATACCGATTCATCTGATAACTCTGAAAACCAGCACCGACATAAAATCTTATATCGCTGCCGAAATCAAATTGATGAACTCCAAAAATTCCAAAATAGAAATCGCTCGCTTTTGCGTTGTCAACGTCGTATAAATTTAATTTCAAATTCGTTTGGTCTGCCGCATTAAGCAACGCCGCCCTGCCGACGCCGCTGATATTGTACGTTAAAGAATGATCCTCATAACCAAACAAAACTCCGAATTGCGTCAACCTGCCAAAACTAAAATCATAACCGACCTGAATTCCATTCGACGTAATTTCCGTGTCGTCGTACCGAATATAATTACTGCCGACAACGCCGCCGCGTCCCACGTAATTCGCCCACGCTGCACCGCCAAAAAATAACAACTGACGCGGATGACGATAATCCGAAATATGCTTCTCAACCGCCTCACGCATAAAAGGCGAATGCATAAAAAGAGCGTTCAAATATATATCGCTCAAACGCGCCGTCTCCGTCTGACGTTTCAAAATTTTGCCCGAATTATTATCGCCAACTAAAAACTTGTACTCGTAAATTCCATTCAACGAATTAAGCTGATTTATCGACTTCTCAACTTGCGCCGCTATCGTCCCATTAACGCCGCCGCCAAATACCGTTACTGGAGACGCGAAAAAACTATTAATATCTGTAACGAAAAATCGCGCGCCCGAATTGATTGTACCCAAAGACTTAAAATACGTTCCCGCTTTGCCGTTTTCTCCGCCCGAAAGTTGAATGCCAAGCGACGAATTAACATCCATGTCAAGTTTTCCTTCAGATTGAAACGCGCCTAACAATTTCGATCCTTTGGCGATCTTCGTTAGTGTTTTGTCGTCTGTCGAACTGCCTGAAATCATTGTTGCCGTAACGGGATTGTTTACGAATCCAATATTCAAATTTTCAACGTCCTGCAAAGTAAACGCTCTGCCGCCGTTGTTCCATTGCGATGACAAAATATTTACAACATCGCTCGAACCATTCAAACTTAAACTATTCGTCTTACCAAAAATCGAAACATTCGATTTAATATTTATAATGCTGCTCAACGTCCCTTTGGGCGAGACTGTCGAACCGGTCGTATAAATTCCGTAACTTTTTGTATTGTTTCCGCCCGTTGCAATAATTGAATTCGTTACGTCTAATTGTTTTATTTGTCCGGCGTAAATTCCGTAAGATGTAGCAGTTCCGCCGCCCGCGTCAGCCAAGATTTTACCATTCAACTCAAGCGAATATGCGTCAATTACGCCTTTCAAGTCGGAAGATTTCGTACTCGTTGCAACCATTACGCCCGCAACGTCTCCGACTCCATTTGCCGAGTTTTTAACAGTAATATCATTCAATAAAACTTCGCCGGTTATTTTGATCGACGACGCGTTATTATCGATGTTGTCATTGCCGACATGAAAACCGTAAGTCGGATCAACTTTAGAATAATTCGTAACGATAATTGATCCGACGCTGATTTTACCGGCAATTTGACCGCGCGTAGAATCTAAATAAGTTGTCTCCGCCGCGCCGACGTCAACACCGACGGCGTTTCCTCTGATATGTCCGGCGTTGTTTGTTCCGACTGTAACGTTAATTTTTCCTAGCGTAATTTCTGCATTCGAGTCAATGCTGGTTGACGCAAAACCGTAAGCGGAATTTTTATGCTCCGTACTATTCTGATAAAGCGAAACGCCGGTCGAAACAGAAATTTCATCTACATTAACTTTGCCTTTGACTTTTTGCAACAAAACGCCCCATCCGTAACTATCGCCGTCTCCGCCATTTACTTCTACCGAAATTTTATTTATATCGATAACTCCGCCGTTAGCCTGATCGCCCGCTTGAAAACCTACACCGCTAATAAGTGATGTTACGTCGATAGCGTTTATTTCAAATTTTGAGTTCGCGCCCAAGTTTGTAATTGCCGGATAACCTGTTGAAAAGATAAAACCGTAAGCGTTGGAAAATTTTGAATAGACAGAAAAATCGCCATAATTTGTAACCGAACCGTTAAACGCCGACGTTCCATAGTAAGCGAATCCGGCGGCGATTCCGTTTGCAACATTCGACGTATTATTTATCTCGAATTTGCCGTGTTGCGAGTCGAATTTTAAATTTCCGTAGAGAGAAATAATTCCGCCGAGACCAATTCCTGTAACGTTATTGTCGTTCAAAATAATTTTTTCAGAATAAAGCGTATAACCCGCAACGTTAGCTTTTGCGGTAATATTGTCATTATAATAAACATCGCCGTTACTATTGACAAACAGACCGGCGTCGGCTGATGTCAATGGAGAAGTATTAATTGTAACGATAATATCGCCGATTGGCGAAGCGTAATAATCGTTTGGAAAAATCGGTTCAACATAAAAAATGAGTAGAACAAATAACGCAAAGAGTTGTAAAATTATTTGTTTTGTACTCGATTTAATCGACGTATTGCGAATCATTTTTTTCATTCCTTTTGACAGTTCGACCTCTGGTAATGGCGGCGTTTTTTTATTCTCTCTGATAAAAAATAAAATTTACGTTTTAGAAATTATCTAAAGAGCAGACCGCACGATGGAATTTGACATCATCAGCTATCGACTTATCGTTTGAGCGGTAGCAAGCAATCTTTGAGATATTCGGATTGTTACGTTTTTATGCAAAAGAATGTTATAAATGATAATTAGTAATATTCCATTCAGAGAATTTTTAAAAAATTAAAAATTGGAAATATTTCAACGAAAATTTTTTATAACCGTGAATGGTTTTTTAAAAAACCATATTATTTTTTTGTAACCGCTCACAGAAATTTTTATTTTTTTATCGAAAAATTAAAACGTGAATAGTTACAAATTAACAAATGTAGAGACGCAATGCCTTGCGTCTCATTGTTCGATCAAAAGATCACCGATTGAGACGCAAAGCATTGCGTCTCTACATTGGGTTTAGTAATTCAAATACGAAATTTAAAAACCCGTGAACGGTTACAAATTGTTTTTTATTTTTGTCCGAATCCTTCTAGCAGCCATGTTAGGGCGGTTCTGAATTGTTTTACGGTTACGGGCATTGTTAAGATTACTCTGTGATGTTGCGGCGTAACGGAATCTTCCCATTCGGTTTGGTCTTTGTCTAGTATTAGAATCGCCGCGACGTCTCTTAAACCTCTTCGTTGGGCGAAGTCGTTGAAAGCTCTTACGGCTCTTATTCCTAACGATTGACCGTTGAAAATTACGCATTGCGCGACAAGATCATTTTCTTCAAAATACGGAATCATTTTGTCGGGATCGTCGATACTCACGGCGTTGTAGCCTAGTTGAATCATCAAGTTCTCCAGACTTTTTTGAGACTTCGGATTCGCATCGATTACCATGACTGTTGCTTTCTCTAGTTTTTGTAATCTTTCTTCTCGGTCTTTTTGCATTGCCTCGTAATTATCGAAACTCAACGACGTAGCCGAGTCGGCTTTCTTTTCTACGTCAATTCTTTTCAGCAAGTAATTCAAATCTTTTAGCATGTCTGTAGAATTTTGATAACGTTGCGCGGCGTTTACTGTCATTGATTTATTAACTAGAAACGAAACGGCGGCAGGAATCGATTCGTCAACCAGATGCAACGGTTGAACATTAAAGAAACGAGTTCGTTCCATTCGTTTTGTGCGGTCTTTTGTTTCTATGAACGGCGACTCTCCGCATAAAAGTTGATACATTATACAACCGAGAAAATACAAATCGCTTCTTTCGTCCATTTTATTTCCTCCCGCCGCCCGTTCTAGCGCGATATAATCAATAGATTGTTGATTTCTTAACGCCGACGTTTCCGAGTCGCCTTCAATACTCTGCGTAATCGACGATAAACCGAAATCAACCAACTTGGCTTGACCAGTCGAAGAAAGAATAACATTGCTCAATTTCAAATCGCGATGCTGCAAACCTTGAGAACGAATCGCATAATCAAGCGCGCTGCAAACGTCGATAGCAATTTTGATCACCGTTATCGGCTCGACTTTCTTCCGCAACTTTAGAAACTCCCGCAACGTCTGACCCTCGACGAATTCCATTGCCATGTAATGCAAAAACCCGCGCGATTCTGCACTGTAAACCGGCACAATATTCGGATGCTTTAACTCCGAAACGACCTTCGCCTCTTGCAAGAAATGCTTAACGAAATTTTCACTTTCGCTGTGTCTTGCCCGCAATACTTTCACTGCCGCGACACGTCCGGTAACGCGATGAACCGCACGAAATACACGCGCAAACGAACCCGCACCCACAAGATACAACGCCTTGTAATTGCCAAAATAAAATCCTTTCGTCTCGCCGCTGTTCAAACGGTCAACCTGATAATTCGTCAACATGCCGCGACGTAACGCCGTCTGAATAAATTGCTCCGGCGTGATCTGTTTCGTGCCATGTTCGGCGAGTATTTCATGTATCTGTTCCTGCGTCAATATGCCAACATCCTGTGTTCGCTTGATTAAATCGTCAATTGAAAATTCAGTCATTTTTTTGTAATTGTGTTTTATTGTGAAATTTTTTAGTTACCGTTCACGGTTTTTAAATTCGGAATTAAAGTATTTTGGTAATTGTTTACGTGAAAAAAGTATCTTCCTTCGCCCTTCGGGGCGTAGGAAATTTTCTCTTTGCGTGAATGGTTACAAATTACAAAAATTTGTAATATATCAGTGGAATTATTTTTTATTTTTTATCGCAAAATTAAAACGTGAATAGTTACAAATTAACCAATGTAGAGACGCAATGCCTTGCGTCTCATTGTTCGATCAAAAG
>JAITAZ010000106.1 GCA_031283825.1 Planctomycetaceae bacterium
TTCAAAAAAAAGGAGGTATAAACATGCCATCAGGTTTAGAAAAATTTTTAATTGACGCCCTAGAGTATCGCCAAAGAAAAATCCTAGAAGAAGGAATCGCCAAAGGAATCGTCAGAGGATTAGAAGAAGGAATCGTCAGAGGACGAGAAGAAGGAATCACCAAAGGATTAGAAGAGGGAATCGTCAGAGGGCGAGAAGAGGGAATCTCTAAAGGATTAGAAGAAGGAATCACCAAAGGACGAGAAGAAGGAATTGAAGAAGGGAAGATCGAAGCTACGATTTTATCTATTTTGATTGTTCTTAAAAATCGATTTGATTTAGTGCCGAAAGAACTTCAAGATAGACTTTTTACGAAAACAGATTTAACGTATCTCAATTCGCTTATAGCTACAGCTTCAACTTGTTCTTCAATTGACGAGTTTATTAAATTGTCGAATCTATCGCGTAAATAAATTTCGTAACTATTCAGTAAATAGGCGAAACTTTTTTGTCGTCTATTAGATCGCAAAAAATATGCTCGCTACTGAATAGTTACAAAAATTTCACGAAAATCACAACTAATATAGACAACATTTCTACGAAAGATTACTTGACCGAACAATCATAACAAATACATACTGATCGTACTATAACTTTCGGCGATATAAAGACATAAAAGCCTGTCTTTCAAAAATAAGCAGGAAGTTCTAACCGAAAATTCACGTGCGAGAAGTTTAAAAAAACGGAGAATAACTAATGAAAAAAATTTTTATCACAATATTATTTTTTGCCGCTTTAACAGCCGCAATAACATTTAACTCATTCTGGCAACTCGTAAATCCGCAAATCGGTTTGCGGAAATTACTCGCAGACGAATTGCTATTAGAACAAGCCGAAAACCTAACGCCAAAAATCGACGACAATAATAATAAAGAAAAAAATAAAGAACCAGAAATAAATCCTTTCTTCACACAACTCGTAACTCCAGACCGCTCAACAGAACGTCAACTCGAACAAGTCGAAAGATTGATCAAAGTTGAACGCTACATAGAAGCAGTCAGAATAATCGAGTCTCTACTCGAAAACTCCGATAACTACTTTGTCCCGCCAACATACAAACCGCGAAATAATTTCGGAGGAAAACCACAAGTCGGAACAAACCCAAACGAAAGAACCACAAATACCTCTTTCACAAAACGAATCCTAAATATCCTAAAAAACTTGCCCGATAAAGCTAAAGAAACTTACAATATCCAAAATAAAATCCAAGCCGAAAGTTTACTCGAAAACGCAGTCAAACAAGGCTCTTTTGAAACCCTTCAAAAAGTCGCTAAAAAATATCTGCCAACAGAAGCTGGAATCACGGCGCAGTTTCTAATCGGAATGTACCAATTCGATCACGGAGACTGGGAAGCCGCACTGCTGACATTCCACAAAATTAATTATGTCGCCGAACAATTCAATATCAAACTCGATTCATTCGACCCCGCGCTCAGTCTCTCAACCGCGTCTTGCCAAATCAAACTCGAACAAAATAACGACGCTAAACAAACGCTAAATAAATTCATTAAAAAATTTCCTCAACCGCGTATTCTACTCGGCGGTAAAGTTTGGCGTCCTACGACCGGAGACGAAATTTTCTCCCGACTTCAAGAATCAATCGCTAACCGCCGCGATTCCAACTCCGCCGCAACATGGCTCGAACAAACCGGTTGGCTTACTCCATACGGCGCGCTTTCGCAAAATCCCTCTACCTCCGCAAACTCGCCGCTACTCGAAACCGCATGGGAACTTCCCAATTGCAACCAAAACGAAATCACCCAAAAAGTCAAAAAATTACACGCTTTAGTACAAACCTCAAACGACGCCCACATCCCCGCGCTGCAACCTATAATTGTCGGCAACCTAATAATTACTCGCGGAATGGACGAAATCTCCGCCGCAAATATCGATACTGGTAAACGAGTCTGGAGTAAAAACGATAACAATTACCAAATTCAACCCGCCCTAATGCAAATTCTACAAAACTTCGGTATGAGCAACCACTTGTTTAATAAAGTTTCACAATACGACGGTTTACTACGACTAACTATCTGGCACGACCGACTCATAAACTCAATGAGCAGCGACGGCGAAAAAATATTCTATATCGAAGAACAAAATCCTCTACTACGATTATCGTCATACGTCAGAAATATGCAGCCATTAATAATCGGCAACAAATCTGTCGAAAATCCTCTAGCAAAACAATCAAACACTCTAACCGCAAGAGACGCAAAAACAGGTAACTTGATTTGGCAAATCGGAAAATTCGATTACGTACAAAAATCATTCAATAAACTCAATACCGAACTAGATAATTCGCGAAATCGACCAACCGCCGCGCCATTGAACGAACATTTCACCCCCGACGACGATGTCGCCGCCGACGAAAGAACGCACAGAGTAAAAAATAAAGACGACGAAAATAATACAGCAGATAAAGATAAAGAAAAACTTTTCTCCGACGAAGAATTACTTTTCAGCGAAACAATATTTTTAGGCGCGCCGCTGCCTTTACAAGGACGCTTATATTGTATCTGCGAAAGCGAAGGATTAGTTCAACTCTTTGTTTTGAATCCGGCGGATGGAAAATTGTTATCTAAAGTTCCGCTCGCGCAATCGAATCGTCAATCGAAAGATGTTTTACGCAACCTTTACGGTTTAATGCCGTCGGCGTCAAACGGAATACTAATTTGTCCGACCGGACTCGGTTTAGTCGTTGCTATCGACGCAACAACCGCTACGCCAATCTGGATATTCGGTTACGAACAAACCAAAATACAAGAAGCAGCCGCCGGCGGCAGAGTAATTAGAATCGGCGGCAGATTTATCGGCGGATTCGATCCAAACATGACCGATAACAATCAATTCCGTAATTTTTTCGCTCAATCCGGCTGGCAATCGCCTTGCATAATGATAGATAAAAACCGCGCGTTAATCGCGCCGCCGGACTTGCCAAATTTGTATTGCGTCGATTTATTGACCGGCAAATTATTATGGCAGATGACAAATTTATATCGTCCGAATGCGTTGTATGTTGCGTGTATTCATAACGATGTTGCTTATGTCGTTACGCCGGTTTCGATACTAGCGTTGTCGATGGAATCAGGACGACGACTCTGGCAACAATTTCAAGCTCCGCAATACGCAATTTCAAATAATCCAGCAGAATTTAGCGGAATAAGAATAATAGCTGGCGCCGGCAGACAAGTTCAATGGATACCGGAAATTCAACCTACTCCGCCGCAAAAAAATGATAATGAAAAAAACGACAACGACGAATATGAAAACGCCGCCGCCGAAAACGATAAATCGTCGAACAAAACTACTGCCGCGAAACGTCCGAAATTAGTTTTTCCGACTCCGCTCAAGCCGACCGGAATCGGCGTGCATAACGGCGATTTGTATTACATTCCTCTTTCGGGAGGTTTCATTGGAATTGTCAATTTAGCAAAATGTTCAATTGAGTTAGTAGCGTCGCCGGAATCTGTTATTAACGCTGAAAAAAATAAAGATCAGACGAAAAACGAATTGTCGAAAGACAATCTTGTCGATCAAGGTTTTAATGCGTCTTTCGGCAATTTGATTGGATTACGCGGGAAATTTTTCTCGCAATCGCCGACTCAATTGACGTGCTTTGATCAGTGGATCGATCTTAATGAACGCACCAAACGTTTGCTTGAAATTAATCCGAATGACGCTAATGGATTGCTACAGCTTGGCAATATTCGACGATTGGAGAATAACATGAGCGAGGCGATTCGTTTATTTCGTTGTTCGCTTGAGGTCAACCCGACGGAAGTTGCGGCGTATTATTTGCGGCAGACGCTAATGGACGCCGTCAAAAAAGATTACAACGCATGGAAACATATTTTGCCAGAGTTAGAATCGCTTGCGTTATCGCCGATTGAGTACGGAGACGTTTTACTCGCAAGAGCGCAAGGCGCGGCAAAAAGCGGCGATATTGACGATTTCATTTCTACGCTGACGAAAGTTTTTAGCGTTGAATCTGATTTTCCGGTGAATGTTGCGTTTGATAATAATCTGACTTCGCAGTTGCACAATGCGGTCGGGGTTTTGATGGAACAGATGAGAAAGAATCATAGCGATCCGCAATTGCAGAAAAAAATCGAGTTTGCGGCGAAGAATATTTTCGATAATTTTCGTAACAATAATTTCAGTTTTAAGATTCCTAAAGGCGAAAATTCTACGGAATCTGTTGAGAATATAACGTTTAAAGACGCGCTGCAATTCGGATGGGTAGGCGATGAATACGTAAATTCGATTTCGCCGGAAATTAGATGTTGGCAGATTTTTATTGAATTATTTCGGACATTGCCGATAGCTGAAGAGGCGAAAGAATTGTTGCGGACATATCACGCGAAGAATCAATTTCATCTTGGAGTCGAGATGCTGACGGATTTATCGATTTTGCGCAACAAGAATGCAATCGACGGCGGAGGTTTTAAGATTCGCGATAAAGCAAGGCTGCCAAAGTTATCGGATGTAGAGTCGTTGGCGAGTTTGCTTGAGAGGCAAGGAGTAATTTCGGACGCGTACTATTATTACAAGTTGATCGATGATTTATATGGAGAAGAAGGAAAGAAAATAGCAAATGAAGCGTTTAAACGCGCGGCGTTTAGTGATTATATAAATCGTAGTTCTAAGTTGTCGGAGTGGCACAAAACGATGACGACTTTTCAAGTTGACAACAATGATAATTTTCAACGCCGACAAAATTTACCGACGCCGACGTCAATGGGGAGAAATGTTCAAGCGTATGCGTTGTTGCAGATTGCGAGAGGAAATAGGAATCAGAATATTAAGTCTATTCCGGTAGATTTTCTTGGCGGCGACGAGCCGTTTATTACGCCGTATTCGTATGTTATTGAGCCGCGAAATAATGTTACGGTGTTGGTTGCGTATGATAAATTCGGCAAAGAACATTGGCAATTTGACGTATCTGAATATTACCACGCTCCATTGTTGTTATACGCCGACATAAATAATCAGGCTCTGGTTCATGTTGAGCAAATAAAAAACGCGAGATTTAAAACGATTACAAAATTTATAAAAGGCTGCGATCATCTGCTTATTTTCGCGTGCAGAGATAAGTTGATAGCGATTGATACGTTTGGTTGCGGTAATGGTTCTAATCTCAAGCCGCGATTTTTGTGGGCGAGAAAATTGTCGTCTGGGAATTTTTTTGAGAATATAATTACGAATAACAACATGCAGAATGTCATTATGGCAGAGCATTTATCGAGCGTGAGAAATATTCAATCGTTTCCGATGCGGCATGACGTGATGATTTGCGTTACAAAAAATGTGCTTTGTTATAGAGAGAACGACAAATTGTATGGAGTCAATCCGATTACCGGCAATACGATTTGGATTCGCGATATTCAGACGGAGGCGTGTTCTCTAGTTTGCGATAGGGATTCGTTGTTTTTATTCTATCCTGAAACGCAGAGAGTCGTTGCTATTGAGCCGTTTAGCGGAATGGAGATTAAGCAAGGAATTTTGGCGGGCAATATTTTAACGACTTATGGTACGAATGTTCTAATTGACTTTACTGATAAAACGACGTCGGCGAGAAAAATTTTGATTACGGATTTGCAGGACATGTTCTTGGATAACGATAATATTGAGAAGTGCGATAATGTAGAATTAGCGGATCAAAATAAATTATTTCGGATTGAGCCAAAAATGATTCCGGCGAGAATGATTTCTGCTCCGCAGTCGTCTAATATTGTTAGTATGATTACGCCTCTTGATGATATGCGTTATATTTCGTTTGTTACTCAAAATTCAACCAATGTTAATAGTAGTAATAAAGAGGGCGGGCGTTTATTTATTTATGATATGCAGAATAAGGTTTATGCGATTGGCAAGCCGGATGGCAAGGGGATTTATCGGGGAGTAAATTTATCGCGGGTATTTAATAACAGCGGCAATATAACGGGGTTTCAAGTATTTCAACATGAAGACGGGTTTATTATGATGACTAATTCTAATAACGCCAATGCGAGAATGAACGGAATGAACGGACAGAGAATGTGGATGGTTACGGACAGTGATGGAGTTAAGTATAATCGTAATTTTTCGCCGTTGCAGGCTGGACATTATTTGTCGGAAGTATTTATGTTGTTTGACAAGGATGGGAATCAAGGTTGGAAGGAGAGTGTGAATGCGAATGAGTGGTATTTATTACCGGATTCGACGGCGAGTAATGTGCCGGTTTTTCTTTATGCGGCGATGGTGAGGGATCAAGATATTCAGGGATCGCATAGTAGGATGTTTATTGGAATAACTGCTATCGACAAAGCGACAGGAAGAAAAAGATTCAGAAAACTTTTACCATATAAAGGAGGCAATACGCAATTTACAAATTTTTTAGTTGATCAGGAAGAACATGAAATAAAGTTAATTTTCACGGATCGTACAATTACAATAAAATTCGAAGAAGAATCTAAAACCGACCAATCTACAGAAAATGAAGAAAATAAATAACTCATGACGCACTTGCTGCGAGTTTTGTTTTGTTGTAACCGTTCACGGTTTTTTCTTTTTTATCGAAAAATTAAAACGTGAATAGTTACAAATTAGCAATTGTAGAGACGCAATGCCTTGCGTCTCATTGTTCGATCAAAAGATCACCGATAGAGACGCAAAGCATTGCGTCTCTACATTGGGTTTAGCAATTCAAAT
>JAITAZ010000112.1 GCA_031283825.1 Planctomycetaceae bacterium
CATTACCGACAGCGTAGCGAAAAGTAACCGCCGGTAAAATATCATAAGAACCTAAAGTCCCGCAGGGACGGCATTATGAATTATCGTTACAATAAAATTATGTAACCGTTCACGCACAAAAGAAAAATTTCCTAAGCCCTGAAAAGGCGTAGGATTGTAATATATCAGCGGAATATTTATAACGGCTTATTTCTGCGATATTCTGCGTTTTCTGCGTTTAAATTTGATAAAAAATTTTAAAGCAGAAAACGCAGAAAAATTGCAGAAAATTATGAAAACAAAATTCAGAAAAAATATTGTCGTTACAAATATTCATTTGTTGTAATCGTTCACGCGTTTTAAATTCATAATTCAGAATTTTTAGAGATACTCTCAAAAGATAAAAACTGATTTTACACTAAAATATTACCCAATTATTACCGATTGACTAATCCGCAAGATTTGCGAAAATATTAGCGTAATTTCTACAAAACTCTTTTTTATTTTTTACCTCACAAATTATTAAGAGATTTTTTTAACTATTCAATAGTTTACTTTTCCTTCCAACCTAAAAATAAATTTTTCACGAACATGAAAAAAATTTTAATATTCGTTTTTTTGGGCGTTATTTTTTTTACAGCTTCAATCTGTTTCTCCAACATTTTGTTTGCTCAAAATAGGCACTACTGGGATACAATTCCCGTATTCGACGGCGGTCGAACTATGCCTCTTTCCTCATTTGCCCGCCAAATTGTATTCGAAATATGCGGCTCTACCCGTCCATTTATCAACCAAGATAATACCGTCCTCGCAGAACTCGACCGCATAATCGAAACTCAACGATTACTAGAATCAACAAATACCACAGCTACAGAAAACTCTCAATCAGACGAGATTTTCATGCCAATCACGCCCGATATTAAATCAATAGATACCGGACTCGGCGTCGTCTCCGACGCATTGCGTAACGCTAAACATAACGTCAAAACTAACCGTCTCGAAAGAATCCCATACCTCTCCGGCAAACAAGCCGAAAATATCTCAAACCGAATCCGTACCCTAATCCCGCCTCAAGGTCGATACTTTAACCCGTCCGAATTATTACTCTCATGGATGACCGAACCCGAAATCTGGGAATTTATCCCAATAATTAGCCTGCCTGAATCAGATTACAGACAACTACAAGGCTTCCCGCTTATCAATAACTCCAGCCAAACCCTCGCCCGAGTCTCCGTTTTACAACTTAAAACCTCCGAAAATTTCAAACAACGACAACTCGAACTCGCACAAAAACAACAAAATCCAACAAACCCCGAATTGTCAGATTCTGATAAAATCACCGAAAGAATACTCGCCGCTCTCTACGCCTACGAAAATCTCACCTTCGACCCAAGACGACACTCGCCAACAAAAATGATCGATATACTACAATCCGCTATACCAAAATCATTCAGAATCGCACAACAAGCATGGAACGAATTACACAATATCGGCGAAGAACCACAAAAATTAACCCTCGCAAACGAAAACCAAGAACAAACTCACGAAACCTCAAAACGATGGAACGAAATCTATGTAGCCCTAAATCAACTGTCAGAAAATCTCATCCTAAATGAAAACGCAGAACTACGAAAAATTCCAAATCTACGAACAGTCGAATTACGCTTCGAAAAAATTCTTACGCTAATCGAAATCAATATAAACGAAAGCAACGCTTTCATGCAAAAAATCTACAAAAATAAAACCGCCGCACCAAACACAGAAACAAACTCCATCAACCCCGAAAAAATACTGCCCAGATTGTTCGAACAACAAACGCTCGCCCAAAACGAAGATCAAATCCGTCAGTGGATTCTCGCTTACAATTACTCGCTTAAATCATTGTATCGCGAAGTCGAAGCCGCATACATCTCCCTTTACGACAACGGACGAACACTACGAGTTATGCCCATAATCTCCGCTCAAACTATCAGCGACGTCGATACAGAATACGCCGTCAATCCATGGGCGTCAATAAGACTAGTTCTAAACGGAAACGAATTCGCAATCAGAAGATTCCTCGACCCAAACTTCAAACTAATAAAACCTACCCCGCAACCCGCAAATATCCAAGAACAACCAACTACAACTAATCCAATTACAGATTTAAACTCCGATCCAAATATCAATCCAAATCCAAATTCAAATACCACGACAAATTCAACTCCAAAAGATACGCCATCCCTTGTCGATCAATTGTCAATTATGCGAAACTCAATAAATACAAAAAAAACAGAGACAGAAACTGAAACTGACTTGACAAAAGAAACAAACGTTAATTCTACCGATAACTCTAACTCAACCGCCAAATCCAACGACGATAACGACAAGAATATTCGTAACGAAAATACAAATAACAATCCAAATGTCAATGACGATCAACAAGACGAAATAGATATATTTGACGGAGCTAGAACAGATATTTATGCGCGTCCTAATTTTGAAGAAGACTACGGGTCGGAGAATTTTTTTACGGAACCGATAATAAATATTCGCGTGAATTTTCTTGATTCTCTTTATTCAATATTTATTACGCCAACGCGAATAGGTTCTACGATTCAGTTTACTCAAGTATCGCAATCGGTTCTGAATCTTATTCGCGAGAGTGCGTTGCGAATCGAAGTGAGACGTCGTCAGCTTGTCGATTCGGACGATCAATTATCAGAGGAGCTTTTGCATAAAACACAGTATCCGCTTCCTGACGACGTGAAATTAGAGAATTTGTATTTTGCAATTTCTCCGTTTTATTGGATGATGATTTTGGCGTTTGGTTCAATTTTATTTGGCGTATCGGCGATAGTAGCCGCGTATTTTTGGCGAGAACTTACGGCAACGGTAAACACGTCGGCAGTGAAAAAAATTAGCGAGGAAGAAGAGGCGATTGAGACGGGTAATGCGTCGGTGTCGGAGTTATCGGGTATAAAGTCTGGGGTGAGATCTGGCGTGAGGTCTGGCGTGAGATCGAGTATGAAATCTGGGGTGCAATCGGGTTTGCGTCATGCGGAAACGAAGTCTGGAATAACTCCGGCAACATCGACGGCTACGGAAGAAGAGTCGCCGGACGTGAATGATATTATGGAATCGATAGTAGCACCCGGATTTTATTCGATGGTAAATTCTGGCGTGAATTCGGAATCGCATGAGAACAGTATTATTGGCGTTCATAATCAGCAGGACAAGTCAGCGGAGGTAGGCGGTCATCCGATTTGGCAGGACGAGTCGGCGGATTATACTAATTCGACGGAGGAGGCGGCGTTGTGGATTGGAGTTGGACTGCTTTTGATTTCGATTATTGTTGCGTTAATTGGCGGACTGATGCGGGCGTGGATTTCTGGTTGGGCGCCGGTAACGAATATGTATGAGACGGTAATTTTGATGGCGGTATCGGCGGCGGCGATTGGGATTTGGTACACGCTTTATCCGTTGGTTCAACCGGTATTTTCTCTTGCTTGGCGATATACGGAGTTTCCGTTGTTTTCTCAATTTATGACAATTTTGAGCGGCGGACGCGGTAGTCAATCGGGATTAGCGGGCGAGACAATTACGACAGGCGAGACGGCGAGACGCGAGGCGTTTGAGCATTTTGGCGGCGTTAATTTAGCTGGAGTTGCGGGCGTTGGCGGAGTTGGAGTAATTTCTGGCGTAGGCGGGGCGAGCGAGATGATTGGCGCGAGAGTTGAGAGTGAGAATCGATTAGCGGAGATTCGTCGAGTGTGGTTAGCGGTTCCTAGGGTAGTTTTGATGTTAGTTACGTTTTGTGTTTTGATGTGGATTTCGTATGGTGATTTGTCTGGGTCGAGTGGTTTATTTGAGAATTTTTCTCATTCGATATTGATGTTGGACGTGATAGATTTGGCGGTGGTATTAGTGAGTATAGGTGCGATAGTGTGGTTTATTCCGCGAATGATTTTATCTTTTGTTGTATTTTTACCTTTATTATTTAATTCTAATTCGGTGGCGGTATCATTGGGAATAGTTTCGTATTCGGCGGGTCGGTCTGTGCGTGGCGGATTGGGTCGAGGTGGTTCGTTGTCGTCAGTATTTTCGGGCGAGTCTGCTTCTTCGGTTGGCGGCGGAGTGATGGACGAGAGTGGAGTGGTGTGGTTTAGGTCTGCGAGGAACAGGGTATTGGATCGCAAGTTATTTTTGATAGCGGCGGCGTCGATAGTTTTTCTTGCTGGTTTTTTTGCGTATGGTAATTCGTCTCAGTTGAATCCTAATTTTAAGCCGTTGACGGCGGTATTGCGTAGTAATTTTTGGTTGACGGTTCATGTGATAGCGATAATAGTCAGTTATGCGGCGGCGTTTATAGCGTGGAGTATGTCGGTAATAGCGTTGGGTGCGGTGATATTTGGGCGATATGAGATTAAGAGGTCTCGAGGTCGGAAGGAGTTGAAGTTTCCGTTGATGTTTGAGATGTTTGTGCCGACGGTATTGAGGTTGATGCGTTTTTCGTTATTATTTTTAGCGGTTGGAACGATACTTGGGGCGAGATGGGCGGATTATTCGTGGGGTAGATTTTGGGGTTGGGATCCTAAGGAGGTGTGGGCGTTGATTACGATATTATTTTTTGCGGTGATATTACATGCGAGGTTAGCGAAATATTATGGCAAATTGGGTGTAGTGGTTGGGGCGTTATTTTCGTCGATTGCGGTCATAATGACATGGTATGGAATAAATTTTGTTTTTAGGGGCAGTGTTCATTCGTATGGCGGTGGTGCAGCGAATGCGGCAACGTTATTTCTAATAACTTTTATAGTAATAAATCTGCTATGGGGAATAGCGGCAATTGTAAGATATAAATCAGAATTAAATAGATAACTCATGTTACGCACTTGCTGCGAGTTTTATTTTTTTAGTAACCGTTCACGTACAAGAGAAAAATTTCATAAACCCTTTCAGGGCGTAGTATTTTTTCTTTTGAACGTGAACGGTTACCCCAAAAAATAATATGTTTTTTAAAAAACCGTGAACGGTTACAATAATTTTTTGGGGGGACTTAGGGGACAAAGGGGACGTTGGGGACACTGGGGACGTTTTTGTTTGAAATCTGGGGTTGATGAATCAGGAGAGAATACTGAAAAAAATCTCTCTTTTAAAAAGGCTATTGTCTTCTGTTGA
>JAITAZ010000126.1 GCA_031283825.1 Planctomycetaceae bacterium
CCTGAAAGGGCGCAAGCCGTTGAACGTGAATTTGCTGTCGCCCTTACAGGGCTTCGTTTGTCGGGGAAATTTTAACGTAGGGCGTTGCCCTACGCTATTGCTGATTGCCCTTTCAGGGCGGAGGATTTTTTCTTTTGAACGTGAACGGTTACTCAAAAAAATAATATGGTTTTTTAAAAAACCGTAAACAGTTACAAAAAAACAATATCGAATACTGACGGACAACTACTGCGTAACATGAATTATTAGAGATTCCCTTGAGTCTTTAATCCTAGATTTTAAGCGATAGCGTTCTCAATGTCTCCTGATTCTCTTTTGTCTCATAAGTCTCCTAAAAGAGATAATAGAGTTTACATTTGGTAAAGAAATTGTTGCTACAGAGGTTGTTTTATTCCGATTCAAATTGATCGCGGTCGAATAATTTACGATGGACGATATACGGTTTGCTCTTATTTTCAGCGGCTCGCTTGACGCTTTGACGTCCCGATTCCCTTGAAAAAGCGGGCTAGAGAGCGGGCGTATTTTCAGAGCGGTATTTTGTGGTATGATATTCAGGCAACTTTCGTAATCGAATTGTTGTTTGATCGTAATCTCACAAAATTCTAAAACAAAAGAATCATAACGAAACAGAACATATTCGGTAATAATTCGGTAACATTTTTTTTATATTTTTTTAACAGATATTAAAACCATCGTCATGCAGGTATTAATAGTTGATGACAGTAAGTTGGCTTTGATCGCGCTTAAAGCGTTGCTTACAGACGCAGGGTACGACGTGCTTGCCGCAATGAATGGCGAAGAAGCTATTAAAGTTCTTGAAACCAATCCTTGCCGTATGGTTATCTCTGATTGGGAGATGCCGGTGATGACAGGATTAGAACTTTGTCGAAAAGTACGCTCCGGCGAATATTCTGGTTATATTTATTTTATTCTTCTGACCTCGCACAAAGAAGAAATGGTCGAAGGGCTTTCCGCCGGCGCTGACGACTTCATCGCTAAACCGTACAAACCGGATGAAGTGTTGGCAAGATTACGTTCAGGAGAACGAATTCTATCACTCGAAACTCGCGACGTAGCTATTTTCGCTTTAGCTAAACTCGCCGAATCCAGAGACGTTGATACCGGCGCACACTTAGAACGAGTTCAATACTATTGCCGCGCTCTAGCACAAAGAATGGCAACCGTCGAAAAATATCAAGGCGTAATAGACCCCGAATTCGTTAGACTAATATTTCAAACAAGTCCTCTACACGATATCGGAAAAGTCGGAATCCCCGATTCTGTTCTACTAAAACCAGGACGCCTCGACCCGCACGAATTTGAAATAATGAAAATGCACACCACCATCGCCGCACAAACTCTCGACGCAACTTTAAGCAAATTCCCTGGCGCGTCATTTCTAAAAATGGCAAGAGACATCGCCGCAACACATCACGAAAAATACGACGGAAGCGGTTATCCAAACGGTCTAATCGGTGAAAACATTCCTCTGTGCGGAAGAATTATCGCGTTAGCAGACGTGTACGACGCCCTAATCTCAAAAAGAGTTTACAAACAAGCCCTAACCCACGAATCCGCAAAAAGTATAATTCTGGAAGGACGATGTAAACACTTCGACCCCGACGTAATCGATTGTTTCGTCGATCTAGAAGACCAATTTATCGCTATTCATAAGAGATTTTCAGGAGACGAATAAATATAACTATTCAGTCGAATTTTAATTTTTCTATACAAATTTAATTTATGACAAAAATTCGCGTAGCAATTAGCGGGGCGGCGGGTCGAATGGGGCGGCGTTTGGTATCGCTTGTTTCGTCGGACGCTGAGCTTGAGTTATCGGCGGCGTTGGAGTCGGAGTTGTCGGGAAAGATCGGAATCGACGTCGGCGAAATTGCCGGAGTCGGCGCAATTGGAATTTTGACAAGTTCGCATTTGTCGAGCAAGTCGGCAGACGTGTTGATCGATTTTTCGACTCCTCATGCTACGGAAGAAATTGTTCGTAGTTGCGTCGAGTTTGGGATTCCGCTAGTTTTCGCAACAACAGGAACGACGGAGAAACAAAATCAATTGATAGAGGAAGCGTCGAGTCGGATTGCCGTATTAACTTCGCCGAGTATGAGTCTGATGGTAAATGTAGCGATGAATATTTGCAAAGTTGCGGCGAGAACAATGTCGGGCAGAGATGTTGATGTAGAGATAGTGGAATCTCATCATCGATACAAGGCAGATTCGCCGAGTGGTACAGCGTTGAAATTTGGGCGGATTATTTCGGAAGAAATGGGATTAAGCAAGAGTGTTTTTGGACGAGAAGGTCAAGTCGGCGCGAGGTCGCGGGACGAAATTGGATTTCATTCAATTAGAATTGGAGACGACCCAGGCGCACATTCTATTTTATTTGGGTTACTCGGCGAAACGTTAGAAATTTCTGTCAAAGCAACGAATAGAGATTGTTATGCGTTAGGCGCAATTGCCGCCGCAAAATTCTTATACAACAAACCCGCCGGAATGTATAACATGAACGATCTATTATTCGGATAATTTTGTAACTATTCAGAAAATAAGAATCCCCGATCTGGTAGGCGACCTTTCGCCGAAAGGTCGCGTCGGCGTTAGCCGACGGTAAATCTGAATTGATTGTAATTATTGTCGAATCCTTTTTATCGTTGCCTTCGGCAACGCGACCAGATCGATGGTTGTTTATCTGCTGAATAATTACAAATTGTTTAATTTTGTCAATCAACTTTTATGAATTTGCTGATTCTAACCCCATTATTTTCATCAGTAATTTGACGTCTTCCCATGCGTCTTTTTTAGCAGATGGCA
>JAITAZ010000687.1 GCA_031283825.1 Planctomycetaceae bacterium
ATTTTAAGCGGCGTTTCTTTCTAGTGGTAATATGAATGATTCTTGCTCTGCTTCGTCTAATAGTTGAATGAACGTTGCAAAGAAAATCGCTGCACGTTGCGGGAATTTTTCTAGTTTGTACGGAGTCAAACGCAGGTAATGGATAATCTCGTGATAGTAAATACTCTGAACCTGATCGACGTCGAATTTTTGAAACAAAAAAGCTTTGTACTTCTGATAAAGACACTCATACGCTAAACTTCTTAACGCTGGAAATGTAATCTGATTGTCTTTCGTCAAACAATCGCCGTCAGATAAACGTATCAAAAATTCATAACCAAAATGAAACGATTGAAGCAACTTCGCATAGTCAAGCACAGGCGAATTATGAACGTTTACATGATTCGGATCAATCAAATAATATCTCTCTTTGCGATTCGGCGCAAAAATAATATTCTCAACCGTCAAATCGCCATGAATATTTGAACAAGCATCAGACGAAAAAACTCTCAATAAATTCTCCCGCGATAAAACCTCGTCAAAATATTGCAAATTTTTATACGCTCTACCATTTATAAATAATCGATCATAACGCAACAAATCAATAATCGACGGATGATTTTTTATCGTTTCAAGATTCTTAATACATTTTTCGTCAATATATTTCTGCAAATGTTCGTCTGATTGCCGGCATAAATTCGGTTTATGTAAATTCTGATCGACGTCATTTAAAATACGTTGTAATAATGTCCAACAACTTTGTAAATCGTAACGATGAATCGCGTCGAAAAAATTTATTGCGTCCGATTCAAACGGCATATCATACGAAAATAAACTGTCGTCATTTCTACACGACAATATTTTTGGCAACGATAAAATTCCCTGCCGCTCTTTTAACCAATCCGCCTGCAAACGAAGTTTCGACGCGGCATCGCAAAAAGCATATTTTCTAAAGCAACGAATATTTTTGTCTTTCTCAATCAAAAGAGTCGTCGCGTTTGAACCGCCGGAATAATCCTTGACAATAGAAATATCACGATTGGCTTTAATATACGCCTCGCAATAACCGCGATCTTTAGCGGCAAAATAACGCTCTAGGAATAACATTTTCGCGTCGGCATTCGCAAACGGGATGACCTTAATAAATTGACCCTTGTAAGAATTTCGCCCAATCACCTTCAAAAATTTAGGAAAATAACTACGCGGAAATAACGAAAGACAAATCGACGCCGCCAACATAACTACCGCCGGAGTCAACGTAAAAACTAATAAATAAAACGACGCCGAACCAATACGAGAATTATCGTACAATAATGCTAAACCGGAAGTAATCACGCTCGTCGGAGAATAAACATGAACAAATAACTCCGAAAACGATACGCGATATTCAAGCATTTGCAACCCGCGACTCAAAAGAAAATACGATAAAAAATAACAAAACCACGTCGCCGCCGTCAATAAAATAAGCCGCGATTTGTTGACATTGTCAATGAGATCCTTAAAACAAGAAATAAGAGACCACGCAAAAGTATAAATAACATTGCGAATATTCAAGTTGAAAATTCTACCAATACTAAAAACGCAAAGTTTAGGTAAACGAGATTCCTTACTAAAATAAAAAAATGCCGCCAGCCCCGCCAAAATGGCAGCGCTATAAACTACCACAGAGTATTTCCAGTCTTGCCCCCCCCCCCCTATCTTAACACAAAAGAGTAATATAAAAGATATTCCTACAACAATGACATCAAGAAATCTATCAACAATAACAGTCGCGAGCATCAGAGGGAATCCGTTTTTCGATCTGGTTGAAGCAATCATTGCACGGACAAGTTCGCCGACTCGCATCGGAATAATATGGTTAATAAGATGACCAATCGAAATCGACGTGAGCAAACGATGACGCACCGGTTGCTCGTAAATTTGTACGAATAACTCCCAACGCAACATCTTCAAAATATGTCCAATAAAAAATATAACTATCGAAACGATTACAAAAATCATTGTCCTTGACCAAAATATACAACTCGAAATATGAATTTCGGAGACACAATAACGTAAAAACCTGTTTTCCACAGTTAAACAGGCGGCTCAAACCAAAAATTCAAGTGTGAACAGTTTATAAAGCTCTATTATCCAACGCAAAAGAACTGTAAATAAACAACTGTTTGCGTAGAGTACACTATTTTTAAAATTCACACAATACCAATTTTTTAAAATTTCAAGAAAAATTTTGGTAATATATCAGCGGAATTTTTTTTGTTTTGCAACTATTGCAGTTTTTTTAAGGGACGATAGGGACAAGAGGGACATTAGGGACAGAAGGGACGTTTTGGTTTAAATCTAACTTAAAAGACTCAAGAACATATTTTTGAGTCTTTAATTTCAGATTTCAAACAACGATGTCCCTAAAGTCCCTTTTGTCCCTTCTGTCCCTAATGTCCCTTAAAAAATGCGACTCAACAGACAAAACAAATATTCCACTGATATATTACGAAAATTTTTATAATGATTCAGGTAGATATCGTTACAATAATTCAAAACGTCGTTTCTGCGGGACTATGAATTTCGGCGACACAAAAACTACATTAAAAAAACCGCTTCCAAAAGATAAACCGACAGCTTTAACCAAAAATTCAAATGAGAACAGTTAAAAATCTCTGCTGAATAATTACCAAAAATCTATCTTGCGTGATTTTGTTAAAATCGTTAATATCCGGTTTGTGTTGTTAATAATTTCGATAAAAAAACGATAATAAATCCTTGTCTAAAAAAGATAAATAATGTCCGAATCTAACGGAGATAAAAAACACGATCCAACGCCGCATCGCCGCGAAGAAGCTACGAAAGAAGGTCAAGTTCCTAAAAGTCAAGACCTTGCGGCGGCGTTGGTTTTGCTCTGCGCTATTATTATGCTTATGATTTTCGGCGAAAAAATTGCCGAAACATTTCAAAATTATTCTAAAAAAATGCTCAGCGAACAAATCTTACTACTAGACGAAAACAATAACTACGGATTGTTCAATACCACAATGTCTCTTTGGATTAGAACAGTTATCGATTTTATGAAACCAATGGGCGTGTTTTTTATTTCACTCTTGCTTGTTGCGGTTATAGCTAATTTCGTACAAGTTGGATTTCTATGGTTGCCCAATAAACTCGGATTCGATATCACACGACTCGACCCAATAAAAGGTTTCGGTCGAATATTCTCAATGCAAAGCGTAATTCGTTTGTTACTTGGAATTGGTAAAATTCTTATTTGCGGAATTGTTGCATTCTACGCAGTTTACGGAGAAATCAACACAATTCTCGAATTGACTTGGAACGAAGATAAACAATTCTCATCATACATGCTCTGGACGCTTTTGTTAATCGCTCTGAAAGTTGCAATTGTGCTTGTTATTCTCGCGATTATCGATTACATGTATCAAAGATGGAAACACGAACAAGA
>JAITAZ010000012.1 GCA_031283825.1 Planctomycetaceae bacterium
TCTTTATATCGGCAAATCGCAACGCAAAAATTTGTTATTTCAGCAGATTTTTTGCAAATATGATAATGTATCGATGAAATATTTGTTTTGTATTTTAAGTCATTCAACCACAAGGTCGCTCAATCACAGATTTCAAACAAGAACGTTCCTAGCGTTCCTCCAAAAAATTATCTTTGGCTTTAAAAACAATTTATTTTAAGGCGGCAATGGAACATGATAATTTCAAATCAACGATTGACGTTGTTTTTTTATTTTATACAATTTTTTAACGTTTTGGAGAATCTTTGGCAATGTTAGTTTTTAGCATTTGAATTTATGAGGTTCGAGTGCGAGTTTTATAGATTTTGCAAGGCGTTGGTTTGAGATAAATCAAATTCAGCGTGAATTTGATTGAGTTAAATTTCAGTTTACTTTCGAAAAGAAAAGGAGAATTAAAATGGTAGAGCGTTATGATCTTGACGGTTTTATTGCGGCTTCGGAGCAAAAAGAGCTTAATGAAGGCATTTTTGAGTTGGAGAGCGACAGGATGCTTGAAGTTAATTTGAACAACAGTATGGTTTGGACTAAACTTGGAGCGATGGTAGCGTATCGTGGGAATCTCAAATTTATTCGGGAGGGAATTTTTGAGCAGGGGCTTGGGAATCTTTTTAAAAAAATGATTTCCAACGACGGCGCTAAATTGACCAAAGTTGAAGGCACGGGCAAGTTATATGCTGCTGATTATGGTAAAAAGATTACGATATTTCAGTTGCGTAATCAGTCGATTAACGTCAATGCTAATGATATATTGGCGTTTGAGCCGACGTTAAAAAATGAAATTAAGTTGACGCGAAAGATAGCCGGCATGTTATCGGGCGGGTTATTTAATGTTGTTTTGAGCGGTACGGGTCTTGTTGCGATTACGACGTATTACGATCCGTTGACATTGATTGTAAAGCCGAATGAGCCTGTTTTTTCAGACCCTAATGCAACGGTTGCGTGGTCTGGCAATTTGCAGCCGCAATTTAAAACAGACATTCAGCTAAAGACTTTCTTCGGACGAGGAAGCGGAGAATCAATACAAATGAAATTCGAAGGCGACGGATTTGTAGTAATTCAACCGTACGAAGAAGTTGTAAACGCTTTAGGTTAAAATTGTGGTAACCGTTCACGGTTTTTTTAATCACGGATAATTCGGGGAATTTTAAACGCGGATAATACGGATTTTTTTGGTGAATAGGATAATCGCGGAGAATGGAAATGATGCTTTTGTGGTAGAGAAGTCAATAGATTAAAATGGATAAAGAATGGAGTGAATGAGAAATTATAAGATTAATTAAGTGTGAAAAGTATATTAAAATAAATAAATAAACCGAACTAAATAAACCTAAATAAATAATACAATTTTATAAATATTAAAATCGCCATTTGCATTTTCCGCGATTATCCGTAAAATCCGATATTATCCGCGTTTAAAAATCCCCCTCTTATCCGCGTTTAAAACCGTGAACGGTTACGAATTTTTATTATAGCCTCGCATGGGGCGAAATATGCATAATCGGCGATAAAACGTTTTATAATAGACGCCTACCTGATCTGGGGTTACTATCTACGGAATAGGCAATTTTTACAGAAATGGAACGATGTTTGGAAGAATATGATGGAACGTTTGACCATTAGCAGGTTCGCCAATAGCCGCCATTTTCCATTCGCCGTTGTGCCTATAAATCTTTGACATAATTTGAGCCGTAACTTCACCTCCGCCGCTCAAAACGTATTTTGCGATCTCCTGCCTGTTGTCAAGATTAACTAATCTGCAAAAAGCATTCTCTATCTGATTGAATGTTTGCCCCGTAAAGCTGTTGATCGTAAAAACAAGACTCGTTACATTCAACGGAACAAGAGACAAATTGACAAATATCGTTTCGTCGTCTCCTTCGCCTTCGCCGGTTCTGTTATCGCCTGAATGTTTTACGCTGCCGTCTTTGCTTTGCAGTTGTCTAAACCAGACAACATCAACAATCTGTTTAGCGGCGTCGAACATAATACATGTCGCGTCAAGATCAATCGCAGGTAGTCGCTTGAATAATCCCAAAATTCCCTTCGGTCTAGCGACGTCCCAACCAAGTCCCATCGCAATTTTAGAAAGTTTAACGCCGCTTTCTTTTTCAAGAGAAATTTTTTGTCCCTTTACAAGTGAAATTGTCATCGATTTAAATTTGTTGATTGAGGTTTATTTGATTTTTTGTAACGATTCTGTAGGATTATTTTTTTGGGGGACTTAGGGGACGTTGGGGACGCTGGGGACGTTGGGGACGTTCTTGTTTGATATCTGGGATTGATGACTCGACGGGGGACAAAATTTAAAGAAAAAAATTTCTCTTTGTTAAAAGCTGTTGTTTTCTGTTGAGTCGTTAATCTTGGTTTTTAAATTAGTGTGTCCCCAGTGTCCCCAACGTCCCCTTTGTTAGGGTGTGTAAAATTGGTCTTGTTTGAATTTTATATTTTGTTAGAATATTTAATAGTAGTGTATTTGTGTTAATCAGATACATTTTAATAGTGAATGGATTTTTTAATATTC
>JAITAZ010000023.1 GCA_031283825.1 Planctomycetaceae bacterium
AACAGTTACTTGTCCGTTTTGAATTAACGTAACGGAAAAACGTTATGTTTTGATAAATTTCAAAACAACACGCAAATAATACAAATTAAAAATTTTTACGTCAAGACAGATTTTTTAAAATTCGGAATTCGGAATGCGGAATTAGGAATTAGGAATTTTAAAAGCGTGAACGTTTACTAAAAAACTAAAAGTCGGCGTTGAATAATTCCGAACTCATGGTACGCAGTAGTTGTCCGTCAGTAGGCGTTTATCGATCAGGTTGATCACCGATCAGGTAGGCGACCTTTCGCCGAAAGGGCGCGGCAGCGGATAGCCGACGGTAAATCTAAATTGATTTTAATTATTGTCGAATCCATTTTATCGTTGCCTTCGGCAACGCGACCTTTCGGCGAAAGGTCGCCTACCTGAGATCTGGGGTTGAGTCATTAATCCCAGATTTAAGTTAGTGTGTCCCCAGTGTCCCCCAAGTCCCCTTTGTCCCCAACGTCCCCCAAAAAAATAATATGGTTTTTAAACATTCAAAGCTAATTTTTGGGGGGACTTGGGGGACATTGGGGACGCTGGGGACATTGGGGACGTTCTTGTTTGAAATCAGTGATTAATGACTCATGTTACACGCTTGCTACCTGATCTATTACAGCCTACTGACGGACAAATGTTGCGTAACATGAGTTATTACTTTAAAAATGTTTTCAGTATAAAGTCATCGGGTATTGTCAGGTTTTTTGATTTTAGTGTTTCGGTGTAGGTTGTTGCTAGACGTTTTAATTCGTTGTGGATTTCGTGTGTTGAGTCTGTTGCGATTAGGGGGTATTTTTGTAGGATTGGTTTCCATGCTTCGAGTGGTTTGTCGAAAATTGATTTTATATCGTCAGACGTTTTGAGTTCGGCGATTTGTGATAGGGCGTCTTGATTTAGTTTGATTGCGTTGATTACGTCGGTGTCGTGTTTTATCATTAGTTCGACGAAGCTGCGTAGAGGGATGATGTCTGGGATTGGTTTATTTTGTTTTAGCAGCGAGTTGATGTACATTGCGTTTGCTTTGATTGCTCCGTCTCGAATTTCCGGCAGCGGGGCGAGTTTCATGAATTTGAACGATTCGTTTATGCCTTCGATTCTTGCGCAGATTATTGCTGCGAATTTTTCGACTTGTTCGAACTCGTTTTTTTCGTAGGTTTTTTGTGTGTAATCTACGGCGTCGGCTATAATTTGGGTATCGTTTTCCATACCTAGTCTTGTTCGGATCAATTCTTGCAGGGCGAATTTTTCGCGGAAGATTTGGTTGACGTTATCTAAAATAGTTACCATCGGGTCGAGTATTTCCGTGATATCTCTTACGAAAGAAAAGTTTTTTGAGATATCTTCGAAATCTTTCTTTTTCAGCATATTGTCCCATTTTTGCATAGCGTCGTACCAGAGGTCGGCGGCTTTTTGTCTATCTCCGGCGTAGTAGGCGATTCGACCTTCGTAGCGTAACCGGCGTGCGTCGTTGACTTCTTCGGTTAATTCTACGGCGACTTCACGTACTCTGTAGTCGTAATTTAAAATTTCACGATAGAAGTCCGAGTTGCGGATTTCTTCGGGGAATTTTGCGAATCTATCGGTGATTTCGCTAGCGCGGTTTTTTTTCTCGATTGGGATATTGTCTCGTTCTTTCATTTCTTGGGCGATAAATTTCGGATCGACTTTCAACTGCGACATTGCTAGAGATTGAATTTCGTTGATTGCGCCGTCGGCTTTGGAGACGATGTTTCGTTTTTCTTCGTCGAGTAGTATATAAGGTATTTTTTTGAGTTCTAATTCTTCGGCGGTATATTTTTTGTTTAGGTCGATTTTTAATTTATCTTTCCAGTTGGGGTCTGTATCGTCGAGCCATTTGCGGATTATTTTGAGTTCGCCGTAGTCGTTCATATCGAATTTAGTTTTTGGTTCGTAGGCGTTTTCGAGTTGTTTTAGCATTGAGCCTTGTTGACCTTCTTTTTCGGCGAGTTGTTTCCATCTTTCGATGCATAGTTCGAGGATAAAACCCGGGACTAATTCGTCTAGTTCTTTGAGTAGATTTGCTCTTTCTTCTCGGATTATGTCGGTGGTTTCTAATTTTTCGTAGAAAACTTCAGCGCCTTTTTTGAGGATAGCGGATCTATCTTTTGGCAGAGCGGTATTCATTGTGATTTGGGCGAATTCTTTCCATTGTTCTCCGGCTTCGCGCCAGGCGTCGAATGCGGTTTGGGTGAAATCTCCGTCGCGGCGTTTCCATTTTGCGTAGTTGAAGTAGTTGAAACGGGAGTGCATGCAGAACATGAAGTCAGATTCTTTTCCGATGCTAACTTTTTCGACGAGTACGAGGTGTTCACCGAGTTTTAGCCAGTGTAGTCCGACTTTCCAGTTATCTCGTTCTGATGGCAGCATTGGCATGTTGTAACCGTGTTGTAGGGCGAACTGGCTGAATTCGTCGTCTTCTCTGAATAGTCGTCTATATTGTTCTTTTTCGTCGGAGGCGTCTCCGCCGATTTTGTTTGAGATAGTCATTCCGGTGGTTTTTAATAATTTTGGTGCGCGTTTATTATTTTCTGTTCCTTCGATTAGAAATTCGATGCCGTTTATTACCCATCTGTATCTATCTCTGTAGTCGTCGAATTCGGAGGAGGCGTTGTAGGCGAGATTCCAACCTAAGTAATCCCAGAACGAGGTGAAGTGTGGGTCGAGAAAGACGAGTTGTTTTGCGGTAACGATTACGTTGCTCCAATCGAGGCGTTTTTGGTATTCTTGCATATTTCGCCAGAGTATGGTGATAGCGACTCCGCGTAGTCCGAAGGTTGCGAGTTTGATTGCGCTGCCGGCGGGATCGACTTCGCCGATTCGTGATTCCATGAGGTTTTCGTTTTCGCGTTGTTGGGCGAGTATTCCTCCCGCGCCCGGACGCAAGTCGCCGTTGGAGTCTCGAATAAATTTCGCAGGGCGTCCCATCCAGTAAAGTAATACGGCAAGAATTAGAATCGATACTAAATAAGCTATCTTACGATTAAATGATTCACGCATTGAAAAATCTCCTTTGATTTCTAATTAAGGGAAAAGTTACAGGTAAAATGGATAATACGAATATCATCCAACAACTCAATTTTCAAAGGGCATATTTTTAACACAAAAAAAAATATTTTAAATAGCGGGGGGGAGGGGAGAAAAAATTCGGAATTCGGAATTCGGAATTCGGAATTGTTTTTTGTAACCGTTCACGGTTTTAAACACGGATAATACGGGGAATTTTAAACGCGGATAATACTGATTTGACGGATAAACACGGAGAATGGAAATGATGCCTTTGTATGGTAGAAATCAATTATTTTAAGGGGATAAAGGGGGATGCAAGAAATTATTAAAGACTAACTCAATAATAATTAATAATTAATATTTTACTTAATAATAAATAAACCTAAATAAATAATATAATTTTATTGATATTAAAATCGTCATTTCCATTCTCCG
>JAITAZ010000232.1 GCA_031283825.1 Planctomycetaceae bacterium
GGTTAGCATTTCCCCAACAACGTCGCCCTGTAAGGGCAGCGGAATTTTTTAATGAATATGGTATGGTGAATATAGTAAATATGGTCAACAATATTGTTTGTTAATATTTGTAACGAATAGTCGTAATAATTTTTTTCCGCTGCCCTTTCAGGGCGATCCGTTTGGGGGTCTTTTAACCCACCGCGTTGCGGTGGGTTAAAACTCCGTTGCCCTTTCAGGGCGTAGGATTTTTGTTCCTTGCGTGTGAACGATTACCGTTAAACCAACAGTAGAGACGCAATGCTTTGCGTCTCTATCGGTGAGCTTTTGATCGAACAATAGAGACGCAAGGCATTGCGTCTCTACATTTGTTAATTTGTAACTGTTCACGGTTTTTAAATATTGTAACTATTCTGTAGGCAGTTTAGGCGGTTATTGATCAGTCAGTTAGCAATAGCGTAACATGAGTTAGTTATTTTTCCCATGACAATTTTTATATTTTTTTCCGCTTCCGCAGGGGCATGGGGAGTTGCGTCCGATGTGAGGTTCGCGATTTCTGATCGGAGTTTGCTTTTGATCGCTTGTCTGAACTTGATCCGCATGTTCTGCGTCTTTACTTCTTGCCGTGCTTTTTTCCTCTATAACTTTTGCCGTAGTTGAATTCGCCTCTACCTCTTCATGCACCGCACTCGATTCAGACCACACTGAATCTACAAAACCTTGATCCATCTGCTCAACCCTGAAAACTAAATCCGTAACCTGCGTATAAACTGAATCCCACATCTCCCTAAATAATTTCATTCCATCCCGCTTATACGCGACCTTCGGGTCTTCCTGAGCATAACCCCTCAACCCAATACTCGACCGCAAATGATCCATCACCAACAAATGATCCTTCCACGTAACATCTAAAATTCGCAGAATCAACGCTCTCTCCATGTTTCTCATTTCTGGATTATATCTGTCTTCAATCAACGAACATATTCTGTCTTCCAATTCTGCGATCTCCCAGCTCAAGATCGATTCTGCCGTCAAACCTCCGTATAACTCGCCGGCAAATTCATTATTCGCCCACACAATGAAATCAGTCAGATACGAATCATTTTGAATTTTCTCATTTTTCTCGATTTTCTTTTTCTGCACGTTTACGTCTTTTACCGACGTATATTTTCCTGCATACCGCGCTGGTTGCTTCGCTACGCTTCTTGCCGCAAATTTTGAACCTGCGAAATTTTTACCGCCAGACGAATTCGCCAAAACATCAGCCGCTAAACGCTTCCGCAACTTTTCGGGATCAATTTCATTATGACGTAATAAATCATCAAGCCGACGCCGCAACTCCAAATAAAGCTCAGGCACGCGATCCGACGCAACCCGACTCTTCGCAAACATCAGACTCTCAATCTCGCTCCTCTGAAGATTCTTTAATTCTTCCAATTCAAATTTGACATTAAATCTCCATCTCGCCCAATCAACCAACGGCTCGCGATCATACCTACGCCCCGTCTGATCCTTAATCGTATAATGTTGTAATCCGGCTACAACAGGAAATTGAACTTCCTTCTCGCGATATTTCTCATACGTTAATTGTCTCAATCGCTCGATGAATACAGATTTGTCAGAATCTATCAAGTCTGAAAAATCAGCTCCAATACCGAACTTTTGCTTTATCCACGAAATCGCCATTTTCATTCCATAGCCTTTCGCAAGCAACTCTGCGCCCTCCGACAAATCGACGCTCGAAATAAATTTACGCGCCTTTTCGATCAATACTTCAGCTAGTTCGTCGTAAGGAATCCGTTTTAAGTCTCGGTCGGTATAACGAGTTTTCCAACGTGAATTCGACCAGTTAGCCAACGCTTGCCAATTCTGTTCCGCCTCCTCAATATCGTCTGCAACATTTTCTTCAATCGCTTCTAAAACCTCCGACGACGCTTTTCTCATCACCGAATCAATCGCGAATTCCTGCGCCGCCTCAAACGCCATCCCGCGAAAATCACGCGCATCAAATTCAACCCCAAACAGACTTCCCGCCCACGCCGCAAACGACGCCTCCTCGTAATCCTTGTCAAGAAATTGACCCAAATGAACGTTGATCTCCTCGTCGATCATTTCAAGAATTAACTCTTTCGTATTCGCGCCGTCGAGTATTCTCTGACGATAACCGTAAACGCTTTTACGCTGAAAATCCATTACTTCGTCGTACTCTAACAGATTTTTCCGAATATCGAAATTACGCTCTTCGACTTTTCGTTGCGCGCCTTCGATTCTGCGGTTAATCATTTTGAACTCAATCGGTTCGTCGCCGATTCCGAATGTCGTCATAATTCGCTTGAACCAATCGCCGCCAAAAATTCGTAGCAAGTCGTCTTCAAAAGAAACGTAAAATCGGCTAGTTCCGGGATCGCCTTGACGTCCAGTTCGTCCGCGTAACTGTAAATCGATTCGTCTTGCCTCGTGCCGTTCCGAACCGATAATATGCAAACCGCCCATTGCTCGTACTTCATCGCCTTCTACTTTCATGTTTTCGCGTTTTTCGATTTCTTCGACTAGATTTGTCCACACGTCTCTTGGCACTTCCAGACGAGTCGGATAATCATTTTGCAAGATACTCCACGTCATCGCTTCAGGATTTCCGCCGAGAATAATATCCGTACCGCGCCCCGCCATATTTGTAGCGATAGTTACGGCATATTTACGACCGGCTTGAGCGATAATCTCCGCTTCACGCTGATGATGCTTCGCGTTCAAAACTTGATGATTTATTCCTTTCATGTCGAGCATAGTTGAGACAAGCTCGCTCTTTTCAATCGACACTGTTCCGACAAGAATCGGACGACCTTTACGAAAAATATTTTTTATATCTTTTTTCCAAAACCATTCTGGTTGTTTGATTCCTTTGGGCATAAATTCGATTCGGTCGTTTTCTTCGCGAATAATCGTACCGATTACTTCGTTGCTTTCGTCGCCGCGTAAATCGAGAATATCCCATTTGTGGATTCGTTCAATTGCATCGACAATCGCTTTAAATTTTTGCTGTTCCGTTTTGTAAACGACATCGGGATAATTTATTCTTCGCAGCGGTTTATTAGTTGGAATTGCAATTACATCAAGACGATATATTTTCAGAAATTCCGACGCTTCGGTCATACCGGTTCCGGTCATGCCGGAGATTTTGTCATACAGCTTGAAGAAATTTTGCAAAGTGATTGTTGCTAAAGTTTGATTTTCTTCTTTGACTCTCACGTGTTCTTTTGCTTCGACCGCTTGATGTAACCCATCGCTCCAGTGTCGTCCGGGCATTGCTCGACCGGTGAATTCGTCAACTATTACAATCTCTTCGCCGTCGATCATGTAATTTACGTCGCGTTTGTAGAGATGATGAGCTTTTAAGGCGTTATCGATCAAATGGGGCCATTCCATATTTCCGGCGGTGTAGAATGATTCGACGCCGACTAATTTTTCTGCGTGTCTTACTCCGGCGTCGGTTAGATTTGTAGTGTGATCTTTTTCGTTTACTTCAAAATCGACTCCTTTTATCAACTGAATAGCAATTTTATCAGCATGACTATATTTCGTTATATCGCCGTGAGCTGGACCGGCGATAATTAACGGAGTTCGCGCTTCGTCGATTAAGATATTGTCAACTTCGTCGATAATTGCGTAGTGGAGTTTTCCTTGAACTTGTTGGTAGTGCGATGCGTATTTGTTATCTTCTTTTGCTGCGAATTTCATGTTATCGCGTAAGTAGTCGAAACCGAATTCGTTATTTGTGCCGTAGGTGATATCGCATTGGTATGCTTTTTGTCGGTCATCGGGTTCCATGTTGCTTTGAATTGCGCCGACAGTTATTCCGAGAGAAATATATAGAGGTCCCATCCATTCCATATCGCGTCGGGCGAGGTAGTCGTTGACTGTAACGACATGAACGCCTTGACCAGTTAGAGCATTAAGATATGCCGGCAAAGTTGCAACTAGAGTTTTACCTTCGCCCGTTACCATTTCAGCGATTGCGCCGCTGTGCAGTACAATTCCGCCCATGAGTTGGACATCGTAATGACGCAATCCCAAGACTCGTCGTCCGGCTTCTCGGCAAACTGCAAAAGCTTCAATGAGAATATCGTCGAGTGTTTCACCTTTAGCGAGACGTTCTTTAAATTCGTTTGTTTTGGCTTTGAGTTCGTCGTCGGACAGGTTTATCATTGCGGGTTCGAGTTCGTTGATCGCGTCGATTTTGGGTTGAAGTTGACGTATATATCGAGCATTCGCCGCGCCGAACATGGACGTAATTGTACGTTCAATCCATCTTGTAATGGATGTAAAAAAATCGCCTACCGAGTAAAATGCATCTTCAAAAAAAGACATAAAATTAAGACTTAACCTGTTAAAATAAAATTTCAATCTAAAATTGAAAATTAAGGAATAATAAGGAAATAATGCGAACAAGTTTTCTGAACTATGACATGCGGAATTAAATAAGAAATCGCATAAATCCCATAAACCCTACAAATCCCCGTTCAGATAATTAGGCGTAACATTGTAATATCGAATTTAATTCTTGCAATCCTGACAGACAGAATCTTGCAAGAGTGCTGTTGACAAAATTATTTTTATAACTATTTTTTGTAACCTTGATGAATATATTTTCGTAATCATTCGGATTGTTCCCTTTACTCGATTACTCCTTTTATTCCTTTTTATTCCTTTTGGTAATTTATCCAATCGAATGTTCAAAAAAGCGTATTTAACATTTATTAATTTTTGTTTTTTTGTTATTCCAATATTTATTGTATTGGTGTTGTGGATTTTTTCGATTTGGATTAGTATTATTTTTGGTACGAATAATCCAGAGACGATAGATCGCGTTACGTTGATTCGTCAAATTCAGTTGCGTGATTTTCGTCAACTTTCGCCGAAAATGCTTGATCGGATTACGAATCGCGTCGAGTTAGAGTTTGGAATAGATTCAAAAGAAAAGCCTAAGTTTGAATTTTCTCCGACGGTGAAACGAATCATTTTGCTTTTCCAGAATCATGATCCGACCAAGTTGCCTCCGCCGTCAGAGCAGTTATCGCGATGCGAGCGTAATTTGCAGATTATCGCGAAAGTCAGATTTTTCCAGTGGATGGAGATGGTAGAATCAACAAAAACAAACGAAACAAGAAAGTCAAAAGCCGAACGCGACGCGGTCATGGAGAAAATAATCGCCGAGTTGAAATATTGGGATAGCGTATATCGTCAATTTCTAGAAGCCATAAATCTGCCGCAACCTACAATTCAAGAAGCGTTAGAACAGATGGAGAATCTTGTAAACGAATTTAAAAGAAACGAATCGCCAGAACAAATTGAAAGAATAGAAAATTTCAAATGCGAACTTATCGCAAGATGTACTCAACAAGAAATCAAAAAAGCCGTCAAGGAAATTACAAACGCCTTTGATATATTTTTCAAACCGCAACCCAAGAAAAAATAGTAACCGTTCACGGTTTTTTAAAAAACTATATTATTGTCCCTTGAGTCGCCAATAATCCCGATTTCAAACAACGTCGTCCCTAAGTTCCTAATGTTCCTTTTGTCCCTAAAAAAACAATACGTATTCATCAAAATTCATCAAAATTCATCAAAAAAATCCTCCAAAAACCATGTTTAAAAAATAATTCCGAATTCCGAATTCCGAATTTTCCTTTCCTTCCCATTTCAATATTTTGAGTTTTTAACAATTTCATGCTTACTCAGAAGCGTTTTTTATTTCGGTTTAAGATTCCGTGCGATTATATTGAGTTTGGCAAAGAGCTTGACGAGTCGTATCGTTTGCCGGATTTATCGATATTGGAATTATCGTCTGATGAATCTGGTATAAGGGTGTCGGGATTAAATTCTTTTCTTGATTTTCGGGTTGGCTGGAATGAGCGCGGACTTTTATTGGCGGTGATTGTTAAGGGGAAGCGTCAATCTCTTTGGTGTAAGTCAGCGTTTCCGAATGAGAGCGACGGGCTACAGATTTGTATCGACACGAGGGATGTAAAAGATATACATCGGGCGACGCGATTTTGTCATCGTCTTATTTTTTTGCCGATGGTAAATGATGGAAGTCGTTCTGACCCGTGTGCGTTTTGGTTTCCGATTCACAGGGCGAAAGCTCATCCGAATCCGATTGACGCGAAGAAAATAAAGTTGACAAATAAAATTTTCGCCGGAGGTTACGAGTTAAAAATTTTCGTGCCGCAAGACGTCTTAACGGGATTTGATCCGGTAGAGTATCCGTCGATGGGATTTCATTTTGTGGTAATGGATCGTGAACTTGGCAACAAGTATTTTATTGTAGAACCTCCTTTCCCATACGATTACGACCCAAGTTTATGGGGAACGCTATTATTGCGAAGACAGAAATAGTTGATTGGTTGTAGTATTAGTCGTAGTAGTTGTAGTAGGGTAAAGCTAAAATCAAAAGTTTCCACGAGACAATATCTCATTTGATATTAAATGGCGTAATATTGTCATTTGTCGTTTATTCATTTAAAAGTAACAATTCAGTAGTAGATAAACAACCATCGAAAGGTCGCCTACCTGATCAATGATTGCCTACAGAATTGTTATATTACAAAAAATTTTAGTTAAAAATTATGTCGAGGTTTTGCGTGATTGATTTCAAATCTTATCCTGATTCGCGTGGATATTTTGGCGAGTATGGCGGTCTTTATGTTGGCGAGACGCTTGTAACGCCGTTGTTTGAGGTGAAACGTGCGGCTCAAGAGGCGTTTGCGGACGCTTCGTTTTGGTCTGATTATAATTATTTATTGCGTCAATATGTTGGTCGTCCTTCGCCTTGTTATTTTGCTAGTCGATTGAGCGAGAGTTTATCGGGCGTGCGGATTTGGCTGAAGCGCGAGGATTTGAATCATACTGGCGCTCACAAGGTGAACAATACGATTGGTCAGGCGTTGCTTGCGCGGCGGATGGGCAAGAGTCGATTGATTGCGGAGACTGGCGCTGGTCAGCATGGCGTAGCGACGGCAACGGTTGCGGCGTTATTGGGTTTTAGTTGTCGTGTTTTTATGGGCGCGGAAGATATAAGACGTCAGCAGCCGAATGTTGAGAGAATGGAATTATTGGGTGCGGAGATCGTATCGGTGAGTTCGGGTTCGGCGACGTTGAAAGACGCAATGAATGAGACGTTGAGATATTGGAGCGACGTTGTTGACGACACGTTTTATGTGGTCGGTACGGTTGCGGGTCCAGACCCGTATCCTTGGATGGTTCGCGAGTTTCAAAAGGTGATAGGCGAGGAGTCGCGGAGTCAGATGTTGGAAAATTCTGGGGAGTTGCCGGATTGTGTTGTTGCGGCGGTTGGCGGCGGGAGTAATGCGATGGGGATATTTTATCCTTTTTTATCGGATGAATCTGTCGAGTTAATTGGAGTTGAGGCGGCGGGCAGGGGATTATCGACCGGCGATCATGCGGCATCGATTACGTCTGGCAGCGTTGGGGTTTTGCATGGGGCGAAGTCGATGTTGTTGCAGGACGAGCATGGACAGATTCGCGAGGCGTATTCGGTATCGGCGGGCTTGGACTACCCCGGAGTTGGACCCGAACATGCGTTTTTGCGAGACGTCGGCAGAGTCCGATACGAGACGATTACTGACAATGAAGCAATAGACGCATTCAGAAAATTATGTAAGTTGGAGGGAATTATTCCAGCGTTGGAGAGTTCTCATGCGTTAGCTCAATCGTTCAAGGAGTCGGAGAATAAAAAGAATCGAAACATTTTAGTATGTCTCTCAGGTCGAGGCGATAAAGACCTCCAACATGTCAAAGAATTATTAGAAAATTTTTAATAATTATTAAAATTTAGTAAGAAAATTATAAAAAATGACCAAACGTCCAATCCGATTTTTTAATACGACAGGTCCTTGCGATCCAGACATGCATTACATGCTTCCACCCGCCGAGCGTTTGCAAGGCGCACAGTTAGATCGTTACATTGAAGACAATCTTTACTGGGTTCTTCACGCGCCGCGTCAAACTGGTAAGACGACTTTTTTACAAAGTTGGATGCGTGAACTCAATGCAACTGATAAATTTATTGCGTGTTATGTCAGTATAGAAACCGCACAAAGTGCGTCGTTTGAATTAGGTATGCCGTCGATTTGTTCGTCGATTAAGAAATCTGCGCAACATTCCGCTTTGCCCGTTCCCTCGACAAACGAAACTAATCCGTTTGAAATGGTCAAAGCGTTGTTAATTGACTGGGCAGCCAAGATG
>JAITAZ010000404.1 GCA_031283825.1 Planctomycetaceae bacterium
GTAGGCTGAAAATTACCAAAAAACCAATTCCGAATTTAAAATCCATGAACGATTACCGATTTCAAACAACGATGTCCCATTTGTTCCCGTTTAAAGTTTCTACAAATTTTCTTTTTTGCGCCCCCTCTCGTCTTGATTTGTAATTTACGTTACAATGCGAACCTCGCTAAACTACTCGCATCTTGAATCGCAAAATTAAAATTCAATCGATTGACAAAAAGATCAAAAAATCTTGATCGTCAATCGTTGATCGTTATACTTTGAATGGTAACAAATGGTTGGTTTTTTCGGTAGAAAATAATGACAAGATTAAAAATTTATTTTTGACAAAATTATCAATAAAATTTGAGTTTTTAGAGATTCCCAATTTAGTCGCTGTTTTTTTTAAGTGGACAAAGAGGACGTTTTGTTGAAAATCTGGTTTGAACGACTCAAAAACGATTTCTTTTGAGTCGTTAATCTCCGATTTAAAACAATGACGTCCCATTTGTCCCATAAAAAAAGAATCATCTGTTCCCGTTCAAAGTTAGTTACACGATAAAACAAATTTTACGCCAACTCTCGCCTTTCCCCCATGCTTCCATGAAATTTTGAATATGATATACTTTCCACTCTTTGCGAGTTAGGGAACTCGCGCTTTAAATTCGGCAATTTGGGGGCGTGTTCGTAATGGCATGTTGTCTAACTAGATAAACAAAAAACGTTAATCGAAATTTACCAAAATTTAAAGTGAAACAATTACAAAATTTCGTACTATAAATTTCGACGTCATAAAGGCTATCATAAAAAAGTCTGCTTTCCAATCAGGTAAGCCGACAGCTCTAAACGAAAATTCAAGTGCGAACAGTTTAAAAACCTTGAGATAAATTTTTAATCGCATGTTTTCTGAATCTGAAAATTCGGGCAATACTTCAATTGCAAATAACTTGCCGGATACAAATTCGGCTAATTCAAATCCGCCGGTTGATTCCTCTGACTCCGGATCGCTCAAGCCGAATCGTCCTAAACGGTTAATCGGTTCTCAACGAAATCCTGAAGCCTACAGACCTCAACCAACAATAAAAGTCGTCGATGATATTCCGGCAACTTCGACAAATTCAACGACTGCAACGTCTGCCGTGCCAAATGAATCCGACAACGAAGACGACAACGTTGTTGATTCGTATCATGTTGACTTGGATAAGAAAATACAAAGCGAGTTAATGATTTCGCCAGACAAACGTATTGAGATTCCCAAGATTCGCGACGGAAAGATGTCAGATGATTTAGAGGCGGAGTTCGCTGCGGTGATGGGCGCGGGCGGAATTTCCAACGACCTTAAATCAATTGACAATTTATTGCAAAGCGCGTCGGAAGTCGCTGACCGCGAAGTAATTGAAGCAGGAACAAAATTACAGGCAAAGGTAATAGCAATTCGCGGAGATAGTTTGTTTCTTGATTTGAATGCAAGAGAACAAGGAGTTGTTTTGATTAACATGTTCGCGGCAGACGCAACGCCGAAACTTGGCGATGAAATTGAAGTTACTGTCGGCAAGTTTGACGCGGACGAAGGACTTTATGAAGTAACTGTTCCGCTTGCGGCGGCAGAGGTCAGAGACTGGTCGCAGGTGCAGGTAGGAATGGTAGTTGAGGCAAAAGTAACAAAGTCGAACAGCGGAGGACTCGAATGCGAAGTAAATAGATTGCGAGGATTTATTCCGATTAGCCATATAGACATTTTTCGAGTTGACGATCTTGAACGATACGTTGGTCAGAGTTTGACATGCGTTGTCGAGGAAGTGAATTTAGAACGTCGAAATCTTGTGGTGAGTCGTAGGTCGATGATAAATCGCGAGCGAGAGGAATTGCGAAAACAGTTATTGACTGAATTATCAGCAGGTCAAGTTCGGGAAGGACTTGTGCGTAAAATTATTGACGGCGGCGTGTTTGTCGATCTTGGCGGCGTTGATGGATTTATTCCGATTAGCAAGTTATCATGGGGTCGAGTGCGTCATCCGTCGGATGTGTTGAGCGAGGGCAAAAGAATAAAAGTAAGAATTGACAAGATCGAAGAAGGAACAAATCGAATCTCTTTAACATATCGAGATGATTCATCTAATCCTTGGTCGAATATTTTTGAGCATTTTCAGGAAAAAACGCAGGTTCGCGGCAAGGTAGTAAATATAACGGCGTTTGGCGCATTTATCGAATTGATGCCCGGAGTTGACGGATTAGTGTTGATCAATGAGATATCAAACAAGCGGATTAACAATGTAAACGAGATTTTGAAAATCAGCGAGATAGTTGATGTATTTATCGTTTCAATTAATGTAGAAACAAAACAGATAAAGTTATCGATGAAACAACTTATTCCGTCAGAGGAAGAATTACCAGACGATTCAGGCGTCGGCATTGGAGTCGATGCAGGAGTTGGTGCAGAGTCTAACAAGACGGATTTGAAATCAGCAGATTCAAAAACACAAAATATCAAGAGAAAACAAGAGGGCGTTGCGATTCCAATAAAAATAAAAAATATCCGCAAAGGTCCCTTAAAAGGCGGAATCGGAAACAACGACGGAGAATCAAACGGAGGATTAAAATGGTAAAAAGATTGTAGAAAAATTTCAAAAAAACTACCTTCTATCAATCTATCAATTCCGTTTTGAGCCGTTAATTTTTGATCAAACCTCATGCTGTCCCGTGATTCCTTTAAGTCCATTAAAAAATCATCCTAACTATAACTAAGAAACTAAAAATGAGTACAAATAATCAGAACAATATTGTTGATGTCGATAATGACGATGAATTATCAGATAAATTATTTGCCGAAGAAATAAGATTATCATTTTTAGGCGGCGGCGAGTCCAGTCTGAATGAATTGATAAAACTGTTAAACGAAATCATAAAAGAAACAGATTT
>JAITAZ010000422.1 GCA_031283825.1 Planctomycetaceae bacterium
TACCCCAGATCAGGTAGGCGACCGTAGGTAGGCAACCTTTCGGCGAAAGGTCGCCTACCAGATCGGTGATAAACCTGATCGATAAACGCCTACTGACGGACAAATACTGCGTAACATGATTTATTTATTGAGAATAATCAGGGAGAACAACAATTTTTGTTTGACCTAAAAACAGTCAAGCCGAATAAGGGCGATTTCCAAAAATTAAACGAACTTTATTAGAATGGACGGGTATTGCATTAACTCAAAATACAGATATAAAAGTTCATACAATGCTTGCAATTCCTTATAATCCTTTTGAACCCAAGCCTTATCAAATGTGGACAATGAAAGGAATAATTGATGATAAACATGAACTAGAGAATCTCTAAAATTCATTTTTAACCACAGAGAACACAGAGAAAATTTTAATTTGAATCAAAACATAATTTAAATTTATTAAAGTAAAATTATGGATTTAAATCAAAATTTAATTTAATTTTTAAAAAATATTCTCTCTGTGAACTCTGTGTTCTCTGTGGTTAATAAAAAAACGAGTTTTTAGAGATTCCCTAAAGTCGATTTTCGATTTTTAACCCTTTAACAAACCTACCCATTAAAAACCCTTAACATAACTTTCAAAAAAATGAGAAAAATTTTGTTTACAATATTGCCCTTTGCCATGTTGTTTTTCAATACGACGTCAATTTTCGCACAAGTTGAATTGACTCATAACGTTTGGCGGCAAAATACATTCGGTGAAATGCAAAATACCGTTAACGAAAAAAATAATATTAATCTCCTCAATTTCCCTAACGCTAAACTCTTTCAATCACGCGACATCGGTAATCCTCAATTTTTGACCGACGGAAATGTCGGCGTTTACGGCGGAGACGGACGCGCTACAATCGACGGTCAGCCCTCTGTCCTAATTTACTATCTCGGTAAACCTCAATCAATTAAAGAAATCTTAATTTACTCCGGCAATATCGATAGCCGCGCAAATCAAGATTTTGAAATTCGACTGGCAAACAATGAATCTAATCCAAATAAATTGCCCGAATTTCCTAACGAACCAACATTTACCTCCGGCGACAAAATACTCGGTGCTAACGCCGGCGGATTCTTGAGCAGGTTCGCAAGTTTAAACAATAAACCAATTACCGACGATAAAAAATATGATTGGATCGAATTCAAATTCTGGAGAACTTATCCGTCTCAAGCTGGAACTCCAGCAAAAAATAATAACAAAGCCAACGGATGGGCGTCTTTGCTCGAAATACAACTCATTGCCGACCCAAACGATCCGTCGCTTTTCGCCTCCGAAGACGAACGCAAAAAATGGATAGATAAATTAGCACGCGAAAATTTCCAAAGACGTCTCAATAGTTTAATCGGCGACGACGTAATTCATGCCGCTCAAAATATTAACACACTAAAACTCGCAATCGACGACCTGTCAAAAAATCAGCGTTCCTACGACGGCGAAAAATACAAAAAATTATACGACCATTACGCCGCTAAAATTGCTAACATCGATTTGTCAAAAGCAATAAATTTGCCAATTGAAAAACAAGATGAAATAATCGAAACCCTCAAAAATTTCGGTGAGTTCCGTAAAGAAGCGCTACTTGCAAATCCGTTGCTCAAATTCGACAAACTACTGTTCCGACGCGCAAAAAACGACGGATTAACCGCAAACTGGATTTCAAACGCCGCTCGCGGAAAACATAATTACTCTAACGCTTTAGCTACAGTAAGTCCGCAAAATCCTCAAGGCGAATCCAAAACTATCATCAAAGACCCAAACGACTCCTTTGTCGGAGACATAAACTTGCACTGGAACGCAGATAAAATTCTAGTTACGGCTCTCGCGAAAGATCGAACTTGGCAGATTTTTGAACTCAACCTAAATCAGAACGATTCATCCGCCGAACAACCGCAACTACGCCAAGTTACGCCGTCAATCGGAAACGATGTCGATAATGTCGAAGGTTGCTATGTTCCCGACGGCTCGACTATTTTTATCTCAACGGCAAACATGATGGGCGTACCGTGTATCGACGGAAGTTCACAAGTCGGAAATATTTATCGACTCGAACCCGACGGTAAAACTGTCCGACAATTGACATTCGAACAAGACCAAGATTGGTGTCCAACGCTTTTGCCAAACGGTCGAATTTTGTATCTTCGCTGGGAATACATAGATACGCCTCATTATTTCACGCGGCTTTTGTTTCACATGAACCCCGACGGAACAAATCAAGTCGAATTTTACGGCAGTAACTCGTTTTGGCCCAACAGTATGTTTTACGCGAAACCTATACCGGCAGGACCCGAAAGCTCGACCAAGTTTGTCGCCGTAATTTCAGGACATCACGGAACTAGCAGAGCGGGAGAACTCGTTGTTTTCGACTCTGCAAAAGGACGACAAGAAGCCGACGGCGCAATTCAACATATTCCGGGTTACGGTAAACCGGTTATACCAGTTATCGGCGATCAAATTGTCGATAGATCGTTCCCGAAATTCCTTTTCCCGTACCCGCTTAATGAGAATTATTTTATTGTCTCGGCAAAATTAAAAAACGGCGATTCTTGGGCGTTGTATCTGGTTGACGTATTTGACAATATGTTAAAACTTCGCGAAGAAGCCGGCTACGGACTTTTTGAACCGACTCCAATTATTAAACGTCCGTCGCCGCCGGCTCAACCTAATCGTGTGAACCGCGAGGTTAAAACTTCAAACGTTTTCGTAACAGACGTTTATTTCGGCGACGGTCTAAAAGACGTCCCCAAAGGCACGGTGAAAAAATTCCGTATTTTTGCGTTTAATTACGGCTATCGCGGAATTGGATCGCACGATTATATCGGAATGGAAAGTTGCTGGGATACGCGCCGAATTATTGGCGAAGTACCGGTTTACGAAGACGGCAGCGCGTCGTTTGTTATTCCGGCGAATACTCCGCTGGCAATTCAGCCGATTGACGATAAAGGCAGAGCATTACAACTGATGCGTTCATGGTTTGTCGGGATGCCGGGAGAAAATCAGGCGTGTTCGGGTTGTCATGAATCGCAAAACACGGGCGCGCCGACAAAGCGGACTGTTGCGATGGGCAAGTCGCCCGCAGCAATTACGCCGTTTTTGGGCAAAGAGCGACCGTTTTCATTTCGGCATGAAATACAACCAATTCTTGACCGGTATTGTGTCGGTTGTCATAACGGTTCGGAGCGGCAAAAAGATAGACCGAATTTTGCGGACAAATCATCTGGACATCGCGGTTTTTCTAAATCGTATCATGCGTTGCATCCTTTTGTTCGGCGTCCGGGGCCGGAGGGAGATTATTATCTTCTTAAACCGCTTGAGTTTCATGCGTCGTCGAGCGAGTTGTTCCAGTTGCTTGAAAAGGGACATTACGGCGTAGAAGTTGACGCGGATTCAATGAGGCGGCTTTATGCGTGGGTTGATTTGAATGTGCCGTATTTCGGGACATGGATTGAAGTTGCACAACAACTGAATCGAAAGCACGTGTCAAAAGTTGCGGCGAGGGCGACGGAGTTACGCTCGTTGTATGCGGATATTGATCTCAATCCTGAAGTTGATCCGTATGCCGGAGTTGAGTTGGCGGAGAAAATTGAATTCGTTAAGCCCAAAAAGGTTGTATTGAATTATTCCGCGCCGACAATTTCGAATTTTCCTTTTGATTCGCAAACGGCAAAAAGTTTGCAGACGAAACAGAATCAGACAATAAAATTAGACGACGTAACGATTAACTTGGCGTGGATTCCAGCGGGAAAATTTGTTAGCGGCGACGACGGAGGTTTTGCTGACGAATTACCGCGTAAAGTTGCGGAGGTTGACAAGCCGTTTTGGATGATGACAACAGAAGTTACGAATCAGCTTTACAATAAATTCGACCCAAAACACGACAGCAGATTTATTGATCA
>JAITAZ010000446.1 GCA_031283825.1 Planctomycetaceae bacterium
ACTTTTAAATGTGTTATTGCCGTTACCGTATGCTAAAGCATACGGTTAATAAAGTACTGTCCTTGCAGGACAATGAAAAATAAAATTGTCCAGTAAAATTATTCCACTGATATATTACCGAATTTTTACCCGTCGCTATTTTGGGAAACCGCTACGCGGTTTTAATAAAATTTGAATTATTAGAGATTCCCATTTGTTTATTTGTAATATGAGCTTTTATTTTTTGTTGCTGTTATTACTATTATTGTTTTGGTTACTGTTTTTATCGACGCTAGAGCAGATTTCACAGGAACGTAAACCACAGCTGCATTCAGTTAAACGCGAAATATAATGCAAACTGTCATTACGATCCACAAATCCCACAACCGTCTTGTCAATGGTGATTTTTTGAGAAATAATCCTTCCAACGTCAATGTCGAAAATCAACTCGCCCGACACATAATATTCTAAGACTTTCGCTTGAATCGACGGATCAATAGGCGTTAAAATTTGCGTGTCAAATTTTATCTTTGCCGCGCCGGTATGAATGCTTTCAAAAACATATCGTTGTTTCGCCGATACCTTTTTTACCTTGTCACTGTCAGAATTAAGCTGCACATCAAGAGGAGGTAAATTAACCGTCCACGAATCGCCAACCGAAAGACTCTCTGACGGGAAAAAAATCACTATCCGATTTTCTTTGCTCTCGTCAGAATAAATCCGAAGCGGAATCTTACGCCGAATCTCGCCTTGTACGTCAATCATAAAATGAGCCAACGAAACGCCAATCGTTCCTTCCAACGCCCTAAATTCTTTGGGAATTGTTTTGTCCCGACTGCTGTTATACTCCGCCAACTCTTGACCCGTTTGAATCTTTCGCGTATCAACTCCATCAATCCAATACTCAAATTTCGCAACATTATTCGCGTCAACTTCAAGTACTCGCCAAACTTTAGCCGACTTGCTATAAGTTTCTACAATCTCATTAGAACCTTTGATCGTCGTATCGACTTTAAGTTGCTGCACGACATTCCAACGAAAAATATCGCCAGTCTGAAATTTGTAACGAAAATTATATTTCTCCTTGACAACATCCGAATCGCCGCCGTTTGTAACAACAACAGACGTCGTACTCGGATTTTTCAAATTGCTATTGCTACTTGGATCATTAGTTTGTTCAATCGGCGGCTTCGGTTCAATCGACTCCTCCGATCTATTGCACGCACAAAATAACAAAACAAAAAATAGATTCAACCAAATCAAAATAATAATAATCAATTTTTTCATTTTCTTTTTTTAATTTCTAATTGGAGTTTAATGTTCTAGTAGAATTTTTGTAACGAAAAAAAGTAAGCCCCATCAGAGCGTAAGATTTTTCTTATGCGTGAACGATTACAAATTATCGTTACAAAAAATCAAATATCACAAATGAATGCCGACAATATAAAACAAAAATTACAGCTGAACAAACATTTATCGAACCAATAGATTCATCATTTTCCATCCTTCTTTGAATGTGAATTTTGCATTTTTTTCTGCGGATTTTTCGTTGTAACCGTCTTTTGTTTTGGACTTTATTATGTTGCTTCCCGCAAGCAACCAAGGCACGAATTCAGAAGTGTGAGTTTTATTCGCTACTGGAGTCGGATGATCCGGCGTAACTAAAATTCTCCATTCGTCTCCGCAATTTTTTAGCGATTCGTAAATTGGTTTTACAATATGTTTGTCGATTTGTTCTAATGCGTAAATTTTTTTCTCGACATTTCCTTCATGTCCGGCTTCGTCTGTTGCTTCGATATGAACGCAAACTAAATCGTATTCTTTGATCGCATTGACTGCGTATTTTCCTTTTGCGGCGTAATCGGTATCAACGTAGCCGGTGATATTCGGAACAATAATATTTGTCCAACCGATAAGATTCGCGATTCCTTTTAATAAATCTACTGCCGTAATCATCGCGCATTTCATTTCGGGTTGATCAAATTGAACGCCGAAATTTGGAATAATCGGTTTCTGTCCTAACCCCCAAAGCCATATTTGAGTCGCCGGCAATTTGCTCTCTTTGATACGCTTGATATTTACCGGATGATTCTCAAAAATCTTTTGTGATTCTTTCATCAACGTTTGCAAAACTCTGCTTCCGTCTCCGGTTGGCGCGGCGGAATTTATTGGTTTATCTGCGTAATCGTGCGGCGGATAAGTCAACGTTGATTTTGAGAATCGCGTTTTGCAATTACTCGCTATACACAAATTACGATAACTCACGCCCGAATGAAATCTAATCGGAATAGGCGACAACGGAACTAACTTTTTGTTAAGAGTCTCAATCAACTCCGCCGCTTCTTCCGACGCGATATGTCCGGCGGAAAAACTTTTCATCACCGGTTTAGTTTTATTAGAATTGTCGATTGTTACGAGATTACATCGAATCGCCCAATCGCTATCGCCGAGTGAGATATTTTGAGCCGCCGCCTCAATCGGCGCGCGACCTGTATAATATTTTTTCGGATTATAACCAAGCAACCCAAGCGTCGCGACATCTGAACCGGGCGTCATCTTTTTCGGCACATATAAACTCGTGCCAAGTAATCCTTCGCCCGCAAGCATGTCGAGCGTCGGAGTCGTCGCATAAGACATAGGCGTAACGCCCCCAAGAGATTCAATCGGCAAATCCGCACAACCATCTGGAATTATCAAAACACACTTCATCGAATTTTCAAAAAAAAATAAACAAAATTTACAAGTAATATATCGTAGAATTATTTTATTTTTTATTAGTCCCGCAGAGACAACCCGTGCATAACCGTAGATGTAGCGAAGCATAACCTACGGATCAAAATCTTCACAATAATCAAGCCCCGTTTATGGCGACACTATGAAATTGATTTATCGTTACAATAATTCATAGTGTCGTCCCTGCGGGACTTTCGGTTTGTGGGACGTTTACCAGCGGTTACGCTTCGCTACACCGCCGGTTATGCACATGTCGCCCCATGCGGGGCTATCATAAATTTGTAACCGTTCACGGATTTTTTATTTTTTATCGCAAAATTAAAACGCGAATAGTTACAAATTAACAAATGTAGAGACACAATGCCTTGCGTCTCATTGTTCGATCAAAAGCTCACCGATATAGACGCAAAGCATTGCGTCTCTACATTGGGTTTAGCAATTTAAAAACGCTAAAAGTCCCTAATAAATTGTTACAACGCAAAATCAAAAATAAATTTTCCGAATAATATTACATAATTCAGAATTTAAAAATCCGTGAACTGTTACTAAATGACAAATTTTCTTCCCGCAAGTGTCCCGCTAATATTTTCTATTGACCGCTACCAATTTTTTACGCGATTTGTACAAGACGGTTTATTGTCTATTGCGTGAATGTTTTTGGGTCTGTAATTTCAATAGCAACATTTCCGCCGTTTTCTGGAACTGTAATTTTCAATGGAGAAGTCGCGAGATTTTCACATATTGCTGGTACAAGTTTCATTTTGGCAACCTCTGCTGATATTTTTTTAACTTGTTTCTCGGATTCTTCTTCGTTTAATTTTTGCCATTCTTCTTTTGTTAAATCTGAAGGAACTTTGGGGCGATGCATTAACGTTCCTTTGAACGTACCGCTCGGCGATCCGGTCTTGGAATATGAGTTGATTGACGTTTTCATTAACGCTATGCCGTCTGCATTTGTTGTTGCGTTTACATGATATTTTGCGTCTGCATCGTCGGAATACAACCAAACCGCTACGCCTTCTATCGGTTTTCCATCATGTTGAATTGTTACGCTAAACTTAACCAGTTTTGTCGGAAAACCATCTGGAATGTTAGACGAACAACCTCCAATAGCAATTAAACCTAACGCAAATAAACAAACAAATTTCTTAATATGGTAATTCATAAAAATCTCCTTTTATTTTTAATTGTTAAAATAATTGTAATCATTCAGTAAATAGACTATCTTCGATTGGGAAAGAAACCTTTGATTGGGTAGGCGACCTTTCGCCGAAAGGTCGCGTTGCCGAAGGCAACGTTTAATTAAATTAATGCCTAGAATGATGTTTTAACAAAAATTATTAGCGTTAATCTAATTTATCGTCGGCAATAGCCGACGCGCCCTTTCGGCGAAAGGTCGCCTACCTGATCAAAATTCGCCTACCAGATCAAAGGTTGCCTACATACTGAATAATTACAAATAATACGTTCACAGTTATCGATCTTGTAATTATCTGATCACGGAGGCGTTGCGGTTTCTCCGCCGTTTGCCGAGCCTAACGCGCCCCAAACTCCCCAAGGAGAAGCACCGCCGCTTTCACATGATTTAAAGATTCTAGTAGCTTCCGTTTCGCCGTTTGTAAGCGAATTAATCGTCTCCGAAATGAAACGAACAGAACCGTCGCCAAATGTACAATTCACGCCGCCGGTATGATTACTTGAAGGCGGCGAAACATTTGCGCCTCGCGTATTTGTTACTATAGAGGCATGTTTATTGGGCGGCATTACAGTACATAATCCAGTAACGGCAGAAGCGCCGGACGCCCATTGAACTCCCGGACAGTTATACCATGACGTGCCAGGTTGAGAAGCAAAGTTACTCGATAAAGCACTTTCCCAAGCTTGTTGACATTGCGATCTCGTCAGACCTATAGCGCCTGATTCTGTCATAGGTTTTATCAAGTCGTCGCTGGAAATTCCCAATTCTGCGGTAGGATTAATATATCCTTTTTTAGGATCTGAGCTATGTTCTCCTCTACGTGAAACGCCAACTCGTTCCGAAAAAATAATCGTGTTAGACGTTCCATCAGAAATAGATTCTATTGATTTTTTTATTTCATTAGCGGCAAATGCGGAACGAGGATTATCAGCTTCATATTTAACCGTTAAATCTGTTTCATCCCATGAAAAAATACGCGGCGGGTCTGTCGAACCTACGTAATTTGATGGTCTCAATCTAACATTGAACATTGTGTCTCCGTAAACTGGATTGTAACTGTGCCGACCTGAATAATTCTGCGATCCGTCCGCATTTGTATTTTCCAGCCAAAGTTCAATTCCGGTATCAGCCGGACACATAAGCGGCGCAAGATTTGTCTGAACGGGCCACCAATCATATTGGATTATTGGACCGCCATCAGGAGTCGTGCCGAAAAATGATTGATAAGCCGCCTCTTGTTCGTAAAAGGGGCATAATCCGAATAAAATCCCGAATCTACGTTGACCGGCATGAGCCGGATTAGGGTGATACGTGGTATTGGCGGCAGGGAATCCTCCATTTGTGTCGTGGAAGTTATGACATGCAAGTCCAAGTTGTTTAAGCTTGTTACTGCATGACATACGTCTTGCCGCTTCTCGCGCCGCTTGAACTGCCGGTAAAAGTAACGCTATCAAAACTCCGATAATCGCGATTACTACCAGTAATTCAACAAGCGTAAA
>JAITAZ010000464.1 GCA_031283825.1 Planctomycetaceae bacterium
TAGTTTGGGTCGTATTTGAAAGGTATTGCTGATGAATTTCGTAACGATAATCCAATACAATCTAAAATCGTCGGAATACCGCGTTCCGGTTCGATAACATTTTGAGCGAATTCAAGCGAACAATATAAAGCGTAATATTTCCCTTCGTTGTTAAGTTTAGCGGTCAAATCGTGCAAGTAGGTTGTTTTTCCGCTTTGTCTTGCAGCGTGTATCACAAAGTATTGTTTCATATCGATCAACTGTTCAACGCCAGTCAAACGCGTTGCGGAATCTATCATGTAATGGTCTATGTTATTGCATGGTCCGGCGACGTTAAAATATTTTGTCATATTGTTCTCCTTTTAAGTTTTATGATTTTGGTTTTATTGACTATTATGATTTTTTATTTTGATATTAGTTTGATATTTGAGTTCGTGTTATTAAGAGTTGTTTAATTTTACAATATTGTACAAAAAAACATACTGTCATTTTGCGGCGAATATAGCAATAGACGAAAACAATGTTTTTACATTTTTTCAAAACCCAATTAAGCCGACGAGACGTTTATTATTTTACGACGGAGAACGTGTATTTTGTATTTGGTTTTGTTTTTAGATTTATGTATTTATCTGAGTATTCTTTATTATTGACTTGTTTATTGTCGATCCATTCGGAGACGTTTACGGGTTTATTTTTCCAGGGGTTGAGCAGGCAGAGAGGGCGACCTTTTTCGCTGTAGATTGAAAGTTCTGTAACTTCGCCGTCTTTCAGAGTTGATGACACAATGAAAGCTCCTTCGACGCGAATTTGATAAAACGACGCGTCTTGAGTTCGATCCCAAACCGGAAATATTCTTACAACGTTTTTATGTCCCATGCAGAGCATTTCGTTGATCGTATTCGGGACTGTGCTGAAATTTTCGATTCCATGCGGATTATTAAGTTGGAATCCATTCGGACAAGTATTTGTCGAGTAACGTCGAAGTTGTTGCATGATTATTTTTGGATCGTAACCGATTCTTACGGCTGCCGGAAAGAAGCTATTGCTGCCGTTACTGTCTAGCCAACGTTGTTTTGCGTCGATTGTATTTTTTGCGATTTCACGTAACTTTGGGTCGCTATCTAAACCGATTTGTCCGGCGGGATAGATATGTTGGATTCCGAGCGTATTACCTCCAGCCCAATTCATTCCTTTTTCTGTTAATCGAAAAACTGTTTTTCCTTTTATTTCTTGCGTTGGAAATTCTGAAATGTGATCGTGAATATGCATCCATTTTTCGCGTTTATCTGAATCTACATCGAGTAGGATGCTCATATCGGTTACGGTTTGCATTGTTAGTTTAATTAGTCCGAGTGCAAGAATTGGATTGACGTCGTTTTTTGTGGCTTCGTGAATTGCGTCGTTGTTGTCAACGTATCGACCGTTTTCATAGACCAAATATTTTTCCCAAAAATTTGCGGTTGCTTTAACAAACGGATAAACTTTTTGACAAAATTCTTTATCCCACGTGTGATAAAATTGCATCGACAAATTTACCACCGCGTATGAGGCGTTGCTTTTTTGACCCCAAAACATGCCTTCATCTTCGACTCCTTTATCTTTCCAACCAGCTCTATGTTTTTCCATTGTTGGCGTCCATCGTGTTGATTCTATACCGAGTGGTCCGATTCCTACCGGCAATAAAATTCCGTCGTCGATATTGTGTAATTTTTTCGAGTAGTAATGACCGCGCGGAATAATCGCCAGCAAAGGTCGATAATATGGTTCGGCTTGTTCGATTCGATTAGCCGAATACAGCGCGTAAAACGGTGCCATGTGATTGTAATTTAAATGATAATCGCCGCCCCATGCGGGTTGTTCCGCCGTTATCCAAGTACCAAAAATCGGAGGAGGAAATTCCGCGTCTCGACTCGCTGACGCAATTCCGTAAAGTGAAACGTAATATTGTTTTTCGATTACGTCGTCGGGGATTGAGACAAATGATTTTTCCCAATAATTTTTCCACCATTGTTTATGATTTTTTTCTAATTCTTGTTGTTGTGATGGAGAAAATTCTTTTGCTTTGCGTATAACTTCTGCCGTGCAATTTTTATTTTTGAAATTGCTTGAGAACGTGCAGACAAAGCGTACAGGTTGATTTTGTTTCAGCGTGAAATTTCCGTCGGCGACTCCATCTCCGTTTATTCGCAGAGCCAATGCCGCTTTTGTGGGAATGTCAACCGACTCTTCAAACGCTCGCGAAAGATATTGAATGCCTTCGGGAGTCGTATTGATTTCAGTTTTTCCGATAGTGGTTGTGTACACTGGCGGTTTTGTTTGTAATTCTTTTTGATCGGGCAAGCTGATATGAATATTTCCGTTGAGTGTTTCGTCGCCTATCATGTTTATTTCGACGACGAGGATATCGTCGGTTGCGGCGAGGAATGTTTTGTATTCGACGGTGAAATTATTTTTTTTGAATTGAGCTTTCGTTGTAGCGTCGTATAGATTTTGTTCGATCAAGAACGACGCGCCTTCGAGTTGAGGTATATTCAATTCGATTTTTCCTAAAACTGCCGGATAGGCTTCGCTGTGTCCGTGTTTTAGTCGCCAGAAATCGTTACGTGCAGCGTAGAAAACTTGATGTTCAGGTTTTCCAGACAATGCGACGCCGCTGAATCCGTTGCCGAGTAGCGGCGCGAAAACGGAAAATTGCGATGGAATTCGTTCTGCCGGTTTTGTGAATCGTATTACGTGTTTGCCGACTATTGACTCGACTCGTTTACTAATCGATTCGTCCGACTTTTTATCGTCTTCAGATTTAGTATTCGTTTGAGTTGATGATAATTTTGACGTTGAATCCGTCGTTGAATCCGTCGTTGTTTTAGCGTTTGCGAAAGCGTATAAACCGGCGTCGATAAATTGTCCTCCGGTTGTTTGTGAGCATTTTATGGCGAGTAAATTTTTCCCGTTTTGTAGTAGTTTGATTGAGTTGTCGTCGAGTCTGATTGATTGATATTCGGCGTTGTAGCCGGACAGATTTTTGATTTCTGTGCCGTTTAAGTATATAGTCGCGTTTTCGTCGAAGTGGATTAAGATTTCCAGATGTTTAATTGATTTGATTGTTGATTCGTCGAGTTCGAATGAGTGTCGCAACCAGATTGAGTTGGAGTTCCATTTGGTTTTTGGGCGTCGGTTGATTGATAATTCTTCGGTTCCGAATGGTGCGATTCCGGTTTGCCAAGTTGAGTCGTTGAAGTCTAAAGTTGTCCAATTTGTCGGCGGTTCTTTTTCGGTGTAGAGCCATTTAATTGGCGTTGAGTCTGAAGTTGCAATTAGTTCTTTTAAAATTCCGAGTTGTTTTAGCGTTTGATTTATATTTTCGTTCAGGGAGAGATTTCGGAATAGGGCGAGTTCTCTGATGTCGTAAGGAGTTCCGTCTTCGCGAATTAGATCGTGTTGCCAAATTGACGGAGTTGGCGATCCTTTGCGGCTTCCCCAATGCAAGTATGTTTGAGTTCGACCTGCAACGAGTCCCCAGTTGTATCCGCCGATTAAATTTGACTTGAACAATGGCAAAATATTTTGCGGAGTATTTCCGTCTTGACGTTTTAGCCATTCGGTGCAAACTGCTGGTCGTCCGCTGGCGTGAGCCCATTGAATTTTGTTTTCGACGCTTGATTTATTTTCGTAAATATGGAAAGAAACGACGTCGGAGTAATCTCTAATTAGTTTGCTTAATTCTCCGTTGAAATCGTGGTACGCGCCGATTGTGAGTGGTTGAGTTGGTTTAATTTCTCTTGCCCAAGCGAAGATATTTTCTAGCAAGTTTGATTTAAGTTTACTTCCGCTATTTCCGGGTTCGTTATAAAGATCCCAGATAATGATTCGTTTATCGTTTGCGAAAGTTTTGATAAAATCTTGTTCGTAGGCTTTTAATTTTTGCCATTGTGATTCGTCTCTAACCATTGACGCCGGCGGACTTGAAACCCAGCCGCTATTGTGGACTCCTGAAACGGGTTCGGGTTGTTTTCCGACTTTTGCGACATTGCCGGAGAAATTGCAATCGTCGAATAGGATTGGCATGACACTAATTCCGTGTTTTTCTGCGGCATCGAGAAATTTTGTGAAATTAGATTTAAACTTTTCAGCTTCAGCTTCCCAAACTACGTAATTGAGAAACACGCGGACTGAGTTGATTCCCCATGCTTTTGCGAGTTCGAGTTCTTTATCGATTGTTTTGAGATCGAATGATTGATCTTGCCACATTTCGACATCGTTGACAGCGGTGGATGGGAGAAAGTTACAACCGACGATCCATTTTTGTTGAGCGTACCAATTATTAATTTTGTCGATATTCCATTGACCTTCTTTGAGGTTTTGTTCAACATTTGGGAGGATAATTGAGTCGTATTTTGTTGAGAAATTTCCGGCGAGTTTTCTGAAAACGAGTAATTCGGACGGATTGTAGGCGGTTCCGTTGTTGTGCATTAAGTCGCATTGCCAGATTCCTTTGAGGGGTTTTTGTGGTCTTGATCCCCATTGGAGGTGTGTTTGAGTTTTTCCGTTTACGAGTCCCCAGTGGTAGCTTCCGGTATTAGTTTCTTTGAGTAGAGGGAGGATATCGGCGACGAGGTTTTTGCGTGGTCGGTGTAGCCATTCGGTGCAGATTACGGGTCTTTTAAGTTCTTTTGCTTTGTTGAGATTTTGTTCAAAGACTGGTTTTGGGTTGTAGTTGTGAAAGGTGATGATGTCGGAATTTTGTGTCATAATTTTGCTTAGATCATTATTCCAATCTATGAATATTCCGCTTGTGAGTGGTTGTGTTGGTTTCATTTC
>JAITAZ010000495.1 GCA_031283825.1 Planctomycetaceae bacterium
ACAATTAATCAGGAATTATTAAAAGAAACGTATTCTAATTTGCGAAAAAAACTTGTCAACCCAACTGAAGAAAACTAACAATATTTTTCAAAGAGATAAATAAAACGCAACCGTTCACGTTTTTTTAAATTCTGATTTGAATTTCTAAACCCAATGTAGAGACGCAACGCTTTGCATCTCTATCGGTGATCTTTAGATCGAATTTAGGCTAAGCCAACAATGAGACGCAATGCATTGCGACTCTACAATTGTGAATTTGTAAATATTCACGTTTTATTTTTTCGATAAAAAAATAAAAAAATTCCGTGTACGGTTACACTTTTTTTTGGGGGGGGGGGGAGGGACACTGTGGAAATTCTTGTTTAAAATCTGGGGTTAATGGTTCGGGGAGATAAAACTGAAAAAACTCTTTTAAAAAAATGTTGTCTTCTGTTGAGTCGTTAATCAAGATTTTTAAATTAGTGTGTTCTCAGTGTCGCCTTTGTCCCCAATGTTTCCCCCAAAAATAATATGATGTTTTTTTAAAAAACCGTGAACGGTTACAAAAATTAAATGAAAGCTAAAAATCAAAATCAAAAAGATATCGGCGTAAAAAACCAAAATGTTAAAATACGAATACAATGCGTCCAAATAGACAAATGGGGATCGCGTAATGAGATTTATTGTAACGATAAATCTTTTTATTTATCTTTTAGTCGTTTTTTGCGTTTGATGGGTTTTACGCTTGTTGAGTTGCTTGTGGTAATAGCGATTATCGGAGTATTGATCGCGTTGCTTTTACCTGCTGTGCAATATGCGCGTGAAGCGGCAAGACGTATGAGTTGTTCTAATAAACTTCGCCAACTTGGTATTGCGGTTCATGTTTATCATGACGCTAACAATTCTCTACCGAGTTATGATTTTGGTCCAGATAACCGCGACCCATCAGGATGGAATTTGAGCAAATATTCAACATTTGTAGCGTTACTTCCGTTTATCGAATTAGATTCAGTCGCCGAAGAATTACGCAACGAAGACAATGATCCAACTAATCCTTATCATAATATTGCTGTGAGTGATGGTTCTAATGGTAAAATACCAATTTTGAATCCAACGAGGTCGGCGTTTATTTGTCCGTCGGATCGCGGTTCGAATCTCAAGTCGCGTGAAATAAATTATTCCGATCTTGACCTTTCAGGCGACGGCGCTGACGCTTCGGCGACGAGTTATCAAGTTTCAAGCGGCGATACTCCGTTTGGTTTTATCAGACATGTTGGCAGAGGTGCTTTTGTCTCGCAGGAATGGCTATGTTTGGACAATATTACAGATGGAACGAGTAATACAATAATGATGAGCGAACATCGTATTTCGTTAAATGTAAGCAGACATGTTTTAGATGCGAATGTAATTTCAGCGGCGATGTCGAGTGGTGCGTGGTTTATTACTTGTTTGGCGGAAGAGGTTGGCGGCAGAATGTATTCGGATACTGCGAGTCTTGATCATCAAATTGGTCGTAATTGGGCGTCGGCTTCGACTAATGCTACGTCTTTTTGTACAATAATGCCGCCTAATTCGCCGGCTTGTACGGACGCGGTAAATTATAATTATTATGCCGGACCAACTAGTTATCATTCGGGCGGAGTGAATGTTTTGCGTTGCGATGCTTCTGTTCAATTTATTTCAGACACTGTTGACTATGGCGATTTAAATCAGCAACCGCCAACAAGCGGACAATCGCCATTCGGCGTTTGGGGAGCAATGGGATCAAGAGACGGAGATGAAACAAAAAGTTTATAAAAAATAATATTCTGTAGAAATATTATCTCGTAACTGTCTATTTAAGTTTTTGTAATTGTGAGCGGTAAGAAGAATAAATTTTCAAATTATTTATTATCAAAAAATCAAATGAAAAAAGCGCCGTATTTATTTTTAATATTTTTAATTGTATTTTGGGGAACTAGTTGCGGAAGAGTAAAACTTGATGGTTTAGTGTATGTTGACGGAATTGTAACGTACAAAGATAAACCGCTTGAAGGCGCAACGGTAGGATTTTTACCAAAAAATTTCAAGAGCGGAGATCGAATAGGTACTGGAATGACTGACAAACGCGGTAAATTCGAATTGCGAACTATTGGAGAATTAGGCGTTTTACCTAACGAGTACAGTGTAATTGTTATCAAAAATGTTGAAGAAACAAACGATAACCGGCAATCTCAGATTAACGATCAATTGTCTAATTTGCAGCGCGACGTCGGCAGAGCAAGACCTAAATTGTCCAAAAAAATTAAATCGTTGATACCGTCTCGTTATAATAGCGACAAGAGTTCTGGTTTGAGTTTTGTTGTTAGCGAACAAGGATTAAATGATATTCAAATTAATTTGACAGATTAGAAAGTTAAACAAAATTTGTAACTGTTCACTGTTTTTTTTCATTTGGCAAAACGCTAAAGCGGCTAAAAATATTTCGTGAACTGTTACAAATTCTAATCGAAAAAAATTTTTTTAGAATTTTTTCATAAAATGTAGATTGAGAGATTGTAATTTTTGAAAGTCTGTTTTATATTCTGCCGCGTAATTCTTGAAATGATTTTAATTTTAACTTTAAAATGTAATTATGAAAAAAAGTTTTTTATTTATTATCAGTAGTTTATTTTTGTGTTCTGTTTGTTTCAAAATATTCGCTGGTGAAATTGTTGATTATTCAGATATAGCCGACATCGCAAAGTGTCTCAAAGTTATTGCCGACGACAAAGAATTTTATAGTCAAAAACATCCGAGCTGCTACTTTAATAAGTTTTATTGTGCTGTTGAGTTATTAGGTAGTATTAGAGATAATCAATCGTCAACGCTTGATTCTTTGATAACAAGACTGACTGATTATCCAATTTGGAGTTTGGGATTACCTAGACAACATGATCTTTTCCTATCTACATCGTTGATACGAATCGGCGATTCTGATTTTGATCGCGTTTTAGAACAGCATGTAGCGAATTTTTCTAAAGATGAAATATATGAAAGTAATTTTTCTGTTTACGTGTATTTGTGTTCATTATTGCCGTTATCGTCAGTAGAAAAAATTATTGACGATTTTATTGAACGACATAAAAAATCTTTAAGTCAACAAAAAATAGATAACTTGATAAACTACAAGAAACTATTGTTATCTCATCCCAACCCGCGCAAGCAAGAGCTGTTTCATTTGAGCGACTACACTCTTAATCATCCTCTTTACAAGGCTCGACAGGCTACGATTAAAAGTAATATTGAATTAGCGCAACGAATATTGAAAGAGACTAAAAATTTGACCTCAATCAATTCTGAAACAAAAACAAAATTACTCGCGGCAGTTGACGAACTCGCAAAAGTTAGAGCAATCGAGGCTGTAGAAATTCTCGCGCCGATTATTTTGTTGCAGTCGGAGAAAGAAATTGATGGTCTTGATAA
>JAITAZ010000520.1 GCA_031283825.1 Planctomycetaceae bacterium
ACTAACTAAATAATTGACTAGATAAATCAACTATAACTAAACAAACCTAAATAATATAATTTTATGAATATTAAAATCATCATTTGCATTTTCCGCGATTATCCGTATTCACCAAAAAATCCGATATTATCCGTGTTTAAAAAACCGTGCATGGTTACCAAATAATTTTTATAAATGTACCTAATAAAATCTGAATAGGCGATTATGTTTATGGTCTTGCGGCGGTTCCGTATTTGGCTTTTAGTTCTTGGAGCATTTGTTGATTGTCTCTTGAAAAAGAATCTCTTGCGCCGTTTAATATTGATTGTGCGGACGTGAATCTTTGTCTTGCTCTTCCTTCGTCTCCGTTTTGGTCAAGCGCTTTTACTAGATGCAATACAAACACTGGACCTTCACACGATAACGTTACCGCTTTTTCCAATACTGGAATTGCGTCAGCCGCTCTATCAGCGTTTAACAAAATTAGTCCTTTTGTGTCTAATAAATTGACGTCGTCAACTTTAGCCGACAGAGCGTTGTCAACCATCGCGAGCGCGCCAGCGTGATCCTTATTCACTTTCGATTTCAACATCGCAAGATTATTGCTAAACAACACGTTATTCGGCGAGATATCTAAACCTTTCTGATACAATCCCATTGCACGTTCCGGTTTGCCGCGAACCAGCCAATAATTCGCAAGCACCATCACAATATCGGGATTGTCAAGTTTTCGCGGCTTCGGATCAATGTCGGAAACCGGAACGTCAAACTGCACGTTGAACTTGCCCGATAAATTATTCTTCAACCTAAAAGAACCTATATTCGTCAACGAATCCCATTCGACATGATAACCGCCCTTAATCGGCGTTATCTTTCCGCCTTTAATCGGCGTCAATTCAGCGTCAGACGATTCTTGCGCAAAAAGCGATCCCGAAACAATCGTCTGAAAAAAAATAACCGCAACGCCCGCGAAAATAATTCGCCTAAAATTTGATATTTTCATAATAATCTCCTTTCAATTTTTTTAACTTTTTTTAAATTTTTGTAACTATTCAGTTGCAGTATTTTTTTAAGGGACGAAGTGGACAAGCTGAATTTAAATCTGTATTAGCGACTCAATGGACAAAACAAAAATTCTGCTGACATATATGAAAGTTCCAATATTCATCTTCTTAATACAACTACTACAACTATTACGACTTATTTTTCTTTATTATCTATTGTTTCGTTTTCGTCTTCGTTTTCTTCAGGTTCAAAAAATTCTATTCCTTTTGTGTCTGGCGTTTCGTTACTATCTGTGAACTTAACGACAATTGATAGAACTTTTTTATTTCCGAGATTTATAAATTTATCTTCCGGCACGTTGTCTCCGCTTAAAATAACTCTTTCACCTTTTTCGATTCTGTTCATTATTCTATCGATTCTTTCATAGACTTTTTCTGATGGTTGTTTTTGTTCGAGCAACACGAGAGTTGACGCTAACAACGCTGGAGTCATTGACGGGAATCGATCAATTTCGTCTATTAGCAACGTGAATGCTTCGTCGACTCTGTCGGCTTTTGCCAGAGTAACGGCGAGCGGGTAAACTTCGATTCCTCCTGTTGCGGCGATAATTCGTAGATGTCTTATTGCGCTATCGAAAATATCGTTATCTAGGAACAGTTTGCCTAATTTTCGATGTAACGACGCGATAAATTCTTTGCTTTCTCCTCTTGTTTCAGCTAGTGCGACGCATCTTTGGGCGGTTTTATCTGCTTCTTTGATTTCTTTTTTATCGATTTGATCTGCTGCTAGATTGTATATTCGTTGATAAGGTTGCGGGAAGATTCCTTCGGCGTCGAGTACGATATTTTGTAATCTTGCTGTAACTCTGAGTGATCTTGCTTCATCGATTCGTTTATCTTCTTCTAGCATTGCGATATATCTACCCCATACGGCGGGCAGCGTATTTCCGTGATTTATTGTTTCGCGGTATGCATCCATTATTTGACGTTTTGTTTCGTCGTCGTGTCGTTTTCCTGCTGCTGCTGATTCTTCGATTGCCGCTTTTAGCAGGTAAGCCAAGTCCCAATCGTTTCGCATTGACACGATTGTTTTTTGTAATTCTCGAAGTTCGTCGTAGGGCGGATTTTTGCTTTTGAGTAGTAGTCTAGCGTAGATATATCTCCAGAGCGTTCCGGTGGCTTCGCCTTCGAGGAGTTTGATGCGTTTCATCAAGTCGGTTGCTTTTTCGACATTTTCTTGATCGACTTCGTAATTTGCCAGAGTGAACAGCGAGCTTGGCCCCATTACGTCTGGCGTGCTATCGAAAGTTGTTTTTAGCGTTTCGTAGATTTTGCTTGACAGGTTTGTGTCGGCGGTTGTTTGTGGTTGGATTAGCGTTTTGAAACGTTCTTTTTGCGTGATTGTTAATTTATCGCTTTTTTGAACTTCGTTATTTACGATATCGACGATACTTTCGGAGTCACCGCGTCTTGTTGCGTCTCTGATTCTTTCGGCGAAGTAGGTATATTCTCCGTTTTCCATGCTTCTTATTTCGCTTAGAACTCTTTCGTATTCGTTTTTCTGTAGCGAGGACGCGTAAATCGACGCCATTGACGCCATGAATTGTAGGTGTTGCGAGTAGGTTGTTGCGGGCATTATGACGCCGTCTTTATTTCGTTGTCGCGGCATTTGACGTTTTTCGATTAGTTTGAATTTTTGTATTGAGTCGGCGACGGCTTTATTGATTGTGTCGGAGTTTCCGGTTAGTGAGGCTCTTGTGATTTCGATTTGGACGAGGGCTATATCGATTATCCATGGCGAGGTTAATTCGTCTCTTTTGGTTTCGAGGTATCGGAGGTGGTCTTGTAGTTTATCGAGGTCTTCGTTTGTAACGGTGTTTGATGTCATGCAATATAGGAATAGGCTTTGTGTGTAGAGGAATCGTAGGGCGATATTATTGGGGTCATTTTTCACGGCGTTTCCCATTATTTCGAGTGATTTTTTGGTATTGCCTTTTTGTTGGTAGATTCCTGCGGCGGCAACTGACGCGGCTTGGGCGATTCGTGGGATTACGGTTGCGTTTTCGTAATATTTGACTGCCGTATCGAGTTTACCTTGATCTGCCATTAAGCGTCCCATTAGCAAAGCTGATTCGCTTACTACTTGAGAGTATATACTGACAGAATCGAGCGTATTATTTTGGAATTTGAGAAATGTATTGCTTCCTTCGGGAAATTCTAGTAGTAATATTTGAGTTGCGTCGCTTAATTTTTTAACTGATGTAGCGAACAATCGTTTTACTTCTTCGGCGTTTTTGGGGTCTTTTTTATCTTGGATTCCCATAGCTTTTGCTCTGAGTGCCCATGCTTCGTAGGCGTCGAGGCGTGCGGTGAGGAAGTTGCGGATTTCTTTAATGCGTTGAAGGTATGCCGTTTTTCCTTCGACTAGGTAGTTGTCGAGGTGTGATAATATTTTTCGTGCTTTTTCGAATTCTTTTGTGCTGATTAGTGCGATTACGACTCGACCTATTATTTCTGGATTTGCGTAAGGCAAGCTGTGTTCGATTCCTTTTTCCCAAGTGCGGATAGCTTCGGCGATATTTCCGTTTGACTGATAGAAGTCGCCGAGAAACTGGTATCCGATATCCAAGTTTGGATTTTTATCGACAGCGCGTTTGAGGTAAGTTAGGGCTTTATCGCGAAGTTCGGTAGCTTGTTTAGCTTTTCCGGCTTCGAGTGCGGCGGCGGCTTGGCGGAATGTGTATCGTCCTGCGAGGATTAAGCCTTCGGCGTTATCGGGATCGAGTTTGAGAATTGAGTCAAGATCGTTATCGAGTTTATCTTCGAGTGGTCTTTTTTGGATATATTTTTCGAATCGGCTATTGAAATTGTATCTAGTGAGGTAGGCGAGAACGGCGTCTTTATTGAGTTCGACCATTTCGTCGATTATATTTTGTGCTAATTCGACTCTTTTTCCTTCGCTCATATTTTTGAGTGTTTCGCTTGCGGATTCTTTATAATTTTTATTATCGGCGTCGATAATGAATCCGGCGTAGCAGGTTGCTATTTCGAGGTCGGCGCGTCGTAGTTTGTAAACTTTATCGAGTAATTCGTCGTAGTGTGTGTGTGCGAAACCTGTAACTTGGTCGGGTTCGTATTTTTCGCCTCTTGCGACTTTGGGAAATGAGGCGAGGGCGATATATCGAAGGGCGTCGTAATTTTCTTTGCTGCTTGAGGAGAGTTCGCTTTGATAGATTTCTATTGCGCGGTTGAGGACTTCGGTTGTATCGCGGAGTTCCCATTCGAGTTCCATAATGCGTTTTTGGAAGGGCAGGATTTCGTTAGTAGAGTTGAGAGTTCGGACGAGGTCTTTGCAATTTTCGATAATTTCGCGGCGGCGGCGAGTTTGGATAGCACCAGCGCCGGTTTCATCGACAAGAAGGCTTTCGAGGACTTCGTTATATTTTTTAAGGATAGTAATATCGTCTTGTTTTTGGTCTCTGATATTTTTTAGTAGTGAGGCGGCTTTGAGTTTACCGTCGTAGGCTGTTTTGATTGCGGCGATGTAATTGGGCGAATTTTTGTTATCGCCGTGTTCGCGGATTGCTTGATTTCGGAGTTCGTTGGACTCTCTCATTAGTTCGTTGACGTTATCGATGATGTTTGTGGTGAGGTTAGCGGAGCGGAACATATATACTCCGACTGCGATACCGACAAAGAGAAGTAAAACTCCGACGCCGACGAATAGTAATTTCCATTGAACGACGTATTCGGCGACTTCGACTGACGCAACGCGGACGTTGGAGGGGTCTGTTTCGGCGGGGGAGATTGGTTGTGATGATTCATTATTTGAATCGGCGGCGGTATTGTTAGTAAATTGGTCAGACATAATTGAGGAAGTTGTGTTAAGGTTGTGTGTTAAAAGGTAAATGGTTAAAGGTAAAAGGTTGAATGTCGAATGTTGAAAACCAACTAAACGATTTATTGTTAGCGAGTTGTTTTTTTGTAACGAAAATTCCGACTCATTATGTTGAATCGAAAGTTCGTAGGATTCTACCGATCAAGATTTCTCTGTCAATAGGGGACAAGTCAGACAAAAAAATTTTGTAACCGTTCACGGTTTTCAAATTCGGAATTAAAGTATTTTTGTAATTGTTTACGTGAAACAAGGCGACCGTAGGTAGGCGACCTTTCGCCGAAAGGTCGCGTCGGCGTTAGCCGACGGTAAATCTGAATTGATTTTAGGGAAT
>JAITAZ010000558.1 GCA_031283825.1 Planctomycetaceae bacterium
CTTAACATGAGAACCATATAAGAGGGTATTTACAATAAAAGATAATCTTTTAAACTGTTCGCTCTTTATTTTTGGATAGCTCTAGCAAGCTGCCGAAAATTGCAGAATTTTTGTAACTATTCAGACGCAGTTTTTTCAAGAGACAGAAGGGACGTCGTTGTTTGAGATCGGAATTAAAGACTCAAAAGACGTCGCTCTTGAGTCTTTTCAATCAGAGTTAAACCCAAACGTCCCTAATGTTCCTCCTGTCCTTAAAAAACTACGACAGAATAATTACGACAAAACAAATTATTCCACTGAAATATTACGTTCCTTTTCGGAACTTAATGTAACTTTTAATTAAACAACTTTAAAAACTTTAAAACTCAATAATGAAATTTTCAACAATAGCAGTTCATGCGGGTCAACGACCTGATCCTTATACTGGAGCGGTATGCGTGCCGGTTTCACTTACTTCAACTTTCGCAATGGACGGAATCGGTCAGTTACGCGGCGAATTCGAATACGCCAGAAGCGATAACCCAAGCAGACACGCCCTCGAAATATCAATCGCCGCAATCGAATTCGGTAAACACGCCTTAGCATTCGCCTCAGGTCAAGCCGCATCAACCGCCGTACTCGACTTGCTTCAACCAAACGATGAAATCGTCGCAACGCCAAATATCTACGGCGGCTCATATCGACTCTTTCACAAAGTTTATAACAAATATAATATCAAAATTAATACCCCAAACAACACAACTCCACTCGCAATCTACAACGCCTTGACCCCAAAAACCACGCTAGTTTGGGGAGAATCGCCATCAAATCCTTTACTCGATTTGTTCGATATCGCCGAAACCGCAGAACGTCTTAAGAATTTTCGTAACGAAAAAGGAGAAAAACCTCTACTCGTAATCGATAATACTTTTCCAAGTCCGGCGTTTCAAAATCCGCTCTTGCTCGGCGCTGATATTGTTACTCACAGCTGCACAAAATATATCGGCGGACACAGCGACGTTATCGCCGGCGCAATCGTAGTAAACGACGACGAAATTTACGAAAAATTAAAATTCTACCAAAACGCCGCCGGCGCAGTGCCAGGTCCGTTAAACTGTTTTCTACTACAAAGAGGAATCAGAACTCTACCGCTGAGAATGAAAAAACACGAAGAAAACGCCTACAAAATAGCCGATTTTCTACGAAATAATCCTGCAGTCGAAAAAGTTTTTTTTCCGGGATTTGAAGATTTCCCGCAACATGAACTTGTCAAAAAACAAATGAGCGGACTACCCGGAATGATCTCGTTCAAAATTCGCGGAAATATAGATAACGTAAAAAAATTCTTCGCCGGATTAAAATTGATAATACTCGCCGAAAGTCTCGGAGGTCCTGAAACGTTAATTTGTCATCCGGCAACAATGACTCACGCCGCACTCCCAGATTCAGAAAAAGAAAAATTAGGTATCTCCGATAACCTAATCAGACTCTCCGCAGGAATCGAAGACGCCGAAGACCTAATAAACGACCTCAAAGACGCACTAAAATTGTAACCGTTCACTCGCAAGAAAAAAATTTTGTAACCGTTCACGGTTTTTAAAATTCAGAATTATGGGAATTTTAAAACCGCGAATAGTTACATTTTTTGATTTTTTAATTTTCCTTAACAAAACGCTTAAAATTTTATGACCGAATATTTACATTATTTGAATTATTCAGTTGTAATTTTCTGCTGAGTAATTCCAACAATTCATTAAGATGGCAAGCAAGAAAAATACTAACAATAACGACGACCAAAAAGTTGTTGTTGAATCAAAAAAAATTAACTGGCATTCCGGTTTTGCCGATGCTATGATTCTTGAGATTCGTAATGTCAGTGGAGAATTTAGAACGACTCCCGAATTTCATTATGAATCTAAACAACATAAAATCGATTTGTTTATAGAAAAAGTTGGAGAGTCTTCAAATGAGTCTTTAACTGGTCTTGGCAAATATTTTCGTCGTTATACTTTGTGCGAGTTTAAGTCTCCTCGTAAAACTCTTACTATAAATGGTTTTAGCCGATTGGTTTCACTAGGCATGCAAATTTGCGCCGAAGATCCTAATAAGAAATTAAAAGACATAGCGGCGATGTTTGTTCTTTCGCATAAACCTCGCGGCATGTTTAATAAATTGCCGAAAGAATGGGTAGTTGAAAAATCAGAGCCGGGGATTTATATTGTCAGAGGCATTGGCATTTTCACATCGGTAGTCGTGATAAGCGAGTTGTCCGAAGATTTGTATAAATGGTTACCAATTGTACGAAACAACCTATCAATAAAAAAGTTAAAAACCTTAATCAAAGAATATGAACTAAATCAAGATGACATAGTATTAGGTAAATTATTGGACATAATACTAGATATTAATCTTGATAAAATTGAAAGTAAAATTATTAATAAAGGAGCAAGAAAAATGCAAAGACGACTAATAACTGTATTAGAACAAACCCCCTACGGTATTAAATATTTCGCAAAACGCGATAAAGTCGCTATAGCTAGAGGTAAAACTGAAGGTATCGCCGAAGGTATAAACAAAGGCATAATACGAGTTTTAACTCGTCGATTTGATACGATGCCGAAAAAATTGCAAAGGCAAATTATGGAGGTTAAAGATATTGATAAACTCGACGAACTAATAGGCATCGCCGCAACGTGCGTATCAATCGACGAATTCGCAGACGCATTTAATTAAACATGAAAAATAAACGTAACCATTCACGGGTTTTAAAAATTCTCCTGTTATCCGTGTTTAAAAACCGTGAACGGTTACAACTCGTGAACGGTTACAAATTATTTTTGTAATGTAATATTCGGTAGGCGGTTTTTTATTGAAAGGTTGCGTTGGCGATGCTGACAATAAATCAGCGATTAACGTTACTAATACAACGAATACTACTACA
>JAITAZ010000609.1 GCA_031283825.1 Planctomycetaceae bacterium
GTTACCGTATGCTAAAGCATACGGTTAATAAAGTACTGTCCTTGCAGGACAATGAAAAATAAAATTGTCCAGTAAAATTATTCCACTGATATATTACGAAAATTTCAATCTTACCGCAACGAGCGGGAAAATTTTCGTAGAGGAATATTTCATGTCCAACTTTAATTAGTTTAACATTAACAACGAACAATGTACAGTAGTCATGTTCTTGAAGGCGTGATTTTGTTAGAGTTGGACGAGGTTATTACAATCTGATTGCAAGACTAACAAGACTTAAGCGGCAACGATGTCTATGGTGCGGTTGCGTCAATTGTTGCTAGACAGTAGAAATTCGTAACCGTGAATGGTTACACAAATTTTAAAACGTAAAATAGAACAGCTGGTAATATTGTATTGTGATCGTGAACGGTTATCATTATTTTCTACCGTAAAAAACCAATCTTTTGTTACCGATCAAAGTATAATACAATTACTACGCCTTTCAACTAATACAGCGGCGTTGGCGGACGATATTGTTCAAAGTCTATGCTTTTGAACCAATCGATTGTTTTTTTCAGACCTTCTCGCAATGTTATTTTTGGCTCCCAGTTTAATTTTTCTTTGGCTAAAGAAATATCCGGTTGACGTTGTTTAGGATCGTCAGCAGGCAACGGTTTTTTCACGAAATTTATTTTACATCCGGTAATGTTCACAACAAGCTCCGCAAGCTCGTTAATCGTAAACTCAACCGGATTGCCAATATTCACCGGACCAATAAAATTTTCGTCGTTATTCATCATTCTTATTATTGCTTCTATCAAGTCGTCTCTGTAACAAAATGATCTTGTTTGTTTACCATCGCCAAAAATTGTAATCGGCTCGTTGCATAACGCTTGTCTTATAAAATTTGAAACCACTCGCCCATCATAAGGATGCATCCTCGGACCATAAGTATTGAAAATTCTCACGATTCGAATCGGCATTTTGTGCATTCTCCAGTAATCCATAAACAAGGCTTCAGCGGCGCGTTTGCCTTCGTCATAGCAAGCTCGAGGTCCAATCGGATTAACATGACCACGATAAGATTCCTTCTGCGGATGAATTTCAGGATCGCCGTAAACTTCGCTTGTTGACGCTTGCAAAATTTTCGCCCGACAACGTTTCGCCAAACCCAACATATTTATCGAACCCGCCAACGACGTCTTCATTGTCTTGACAGGATTATATTGATAATGACCCGGCGCAGCCGGACACGCAAGATTGTAAATCTCGTCAACCTCCAAAAAAAGAGGAAGCGTAACATCATGACGAATCAATTCAAAATTCGGATTATTCAAAAGATGAACGACATTCGATTTCTGACTAGTAAAAAAATTGTCCAAACAAATAACGTCATGACCAAGCTCAACAAGACGCTCACAAAGATAAGACCCAAGAAAACCAGCACCGCCAGTAACAAGAATTCGTTTCAATTTAGACATAATTTGTGTTTGAAAATAAATAACGTAATTATTCAGTTGTAATTTTTTTAAAAGACAGAAAAGACTTTAAGAACAAATAGGACATCGTTGTTGTTTTACGTCGAATATTGACAACTCAAAAACGCCGTTCCTTGCGACTTTAATTTTTGGTTTCAACTAATGCCGTTCCTTCTGTCCCCTTAAAAAAACTACGACTGAATAGACCATAATTAACCTTTATTCAATGATGATGCGGATCTGCCGAAAGATTTGCAACAGGCGAACCGACGCGATGTAAGTGATCTTTATCGATATAAAATACTTCGATAGCTTCGTCGTCGCTGATTGTGTGCGGGATTGGCCATCCGACGTTTATAGTTTCTTTGAAGTAGATAGTAATTTTGTAGTGAGCATGATGAACTTGAGCTGGACCAACAAGCGGGAAAAATCTGGGTTCGTCAACATAGTCGGCGATTAGTTCTTTTGTGATACCGACGATGTCTCGCCGACATGTTTCTAGTCCGGGTACTTGACCGGTTATTGGTCGGATTTTTTCAAATTGTCTGACGCATTGGTCGTCTGTTGGCGGGTCTAGCGCAACGTGATCTGTTCCTTCGATTGGGTCGAGAATATCGACTCCGTTGAATCGGCTGCTTTCGTAAGCCAAGTCTTCGTATCCGCTTTGAATAAACGGAAGAACTAATACCGGCACGCTAAAAGGACCAAGCGATGGTCCAGCAGTAAAACAACCAGAAGACGACAATAATACAAAAAACAACAATCCCACTACGCCTGAACGAATGTATAAACGCGACATGCCTACCTCGATTTTTAATGGTTTTGACTTCGTAAAACAACACGTAAACAAAGTTATCAGTTAAACTTGAGAATCACTGCGATTTTCCTCAGACAAAATTTAATCCGCAAAACAACCGCAACAAAAAATGACTCTTTTGTGAGATTATCGTTAAAATAAGATACCGAACTTGCGGATTTTTCCAATTTTTTGGAAAAAACGATTTACACAAGGGTTATTTTTAGTTGTAACTCATGCTACTCAGTATTTGTCCGTCAGTAGGCGTTTATTGATCAGATAGGCGGTAATAGGTTCGCAACCTGATCTGGGGCAGCAAGTGCGTAACATGAGTGAATAAAACAAATTTTCTGCTGATATTACTTAAAATTTATATCTTCGCTTGCGGCGTTTGAAAAGTCGTATATACTCTTTGCCTTCGATTTTTGAATTTCGTCATTTTAGCGAAACTCAAAATATTCAACTTTACAAACCCTAAAACGTCAACATCAATTAACTCACAATTAACTCAAAATTAATTTAAATGGAAACTCAATTGGAAACTCAATCAAAAGAATTTTTAAAACAAATTCTCACTGCGCCTAGCACAACTGGATTCGAAGAACCGGTTCAAAATATTGTTCGACAATACGCTCAATCATTCGCCGATACTATCAATACCGACATTCACGGAAACGTAATCGCCGCTCGAAATCCAGACGCGGCGTTGCGTATTATGCTCGCCGGTCATTGCGATCAAATCGGTTTGATTGTCAACTATATCGACGAGAAAGGCTACATTTATATTCTCACGGTCGGCGGTTGGGACTTGCAGAATCTTGTCGGAATTCGAGTCAAAATCTGGACGGCAAACGGCGCTATCGACGGAGTTATCGGCAAAAAACCAATTCACCTGCTCGACGAAGAAGAACGAAAAAAAATCCCAAAAATCCACGACCTCTGGATCGATATCGGCGCAAAAGATAAAGACGAAGCCGCAAAATTCGTAAATATCGGCGACCCAATCACTGTCGAACTCGAATACCGCGAATTACTCAACAATCTTATCGCCGCACCCGCAACCGACGATAAAGCCGGACTTTGGGTCGCATTCGAAGCACTAAGACGAATCGACGGCAATAAACTAAAAGAATTAAATGTCGGCGTTTTTGCAGTTTCTACAGTTCAGGAAGAAGTCGGTTTACGCGGCTCGAGAACAAGCGCTTTCGGAGTCGATCCGCACATCGGAATCGCTACCGACGTTACGCACGCAACCGATTGTCCAACAGTCGAAAAAAAACAAAACGGAGACGTTAAACTCGGAGACGGTCCCGTGTTGTCAAGAGGTCCAAATTTCACCACAAAATTGGTAAACGCTCTGGTTGAAATCGCAAAAAAACATAAAATCCCGGTGCAAATCGCGGCGGAAGGAAGAATAAGCGGCACCGATGCAGCGTCAATTCAAGTAAATAAATCCGGCGTCGCTACTGCGTTAATAAGTATTCCAAATCGATACATGCACACGCCGGTCGAAGTTATCTCGCTAACAGATATTGAACACGCGGCAAATCTAATGGCGAAATTTTGCGAATCCGCTACAAAAGATATTTCATACATCCCGTAAATAATTTGCAACCGTTCACGGTTTTTTAAATTCGGAATTCGGAATTCGGAATTATTTTTATTTTTGTATTATATCAGCGGAATTTTTTGTAACGATAATTCCTCGAATTATGTTTTCCTAATTTTCTGCATTTTTTGCGTTTTTTGCGTTGAAATTTTTTATCAAATTTAAACGCAGAATATTGCAGAAATAAACCGTTATAAATATTCCGCTGAAATATTACATTTATTTTTCATTTGCAAATTTTCATTTGTATTTTTCGCGATTATCCGTGTTTAAAATAATTCCGAATTCCGAATTCCGAATTCCGAATTTAAAATAACCATAACGAATTTATTATGTCAACGACATCAGCGGCGTCGTTTTTTTCGATTGCGATAGAGGCGGCGTTTAAACTTAAAACTCCGATGGCGTCTGCCGGAATATTGAACGCTGTAGCTTCGGCTCAACTCGACGCGGGCTTGCTCGACGACGCTTTTATTACGATTGACAAATTTTCGGTTTTTTCTGAGCGTCGATCTTTTCTGCTTAACTCTGCAATTAACGCGGCGAACAAAAAGGAATCGGAAAAAGTTTTTTGTCTGTTGCAAAAATTGATTGAAATTGATCCTGAATCGTCTGCGGTAGCGGGTCGATTAGCTCAAATGTTTCTTGAGAATAACGAGTTTGAAACGGCGATAAAAATTGTCAAGTCGATAAAGAATCCGTTTGATTCTTGGCGGAGTCGATTTGAGTTTGCGGTCAATGTGCTTGAGTTTAATATCGACGCTGCACGAGAAATTATTGAAACGATAAAAGACGTCGATTATCGCGACTGGGGCGAGCTTGCTTTTGCGCAACGAATAATCAAAACCGGCGATTTTAACGCGGCAATAAAAACGATTGATCGATTTTCGACGTCGTTGCGTCGTGCGTGGTCGTGTTTTGAGTTGAGCAAATTATCGGTTCGAGGTTCGGCGGAGGAGTTGCGTTTGTTCGAGTTGGCGGAGTCAATTTTCGATTCGATTGACGTTGACTCAAAAAATGCAGAATCGATTGCAATTGCGTTGAGAATTATCGGCAAATTCGCTTACAATTCAGGGAGTTTAACAGAGAAAAAAAACGACTCAACGACTCAAAACGGAGTCGCAATTAAAGCAATCGGCGAGAGATTTCTTGAGTTATCGGAGTCGTCGATTACGTTAATTCCGGCGACTGTTCAGAGGTTGCGGGCGAAATTATTTTTGACCGGCGATCTTTTAGAATTACGTCTAATTGACGGCGCAAAAAATTATATCGATAGACGCGAATTAGAAAACGACGAATTCAACGCGATTGACCAAAGTAAAATTTGGCAATGGTCTGCGGAATCCGACCCGCGTTGCGAATCCGATTGGACAAAAGCCGTAAAAGCCGTAAGTTTTGCGCAACGAAAATCTGAAGAGTTAGGATTTGCCGAAAGAATGTCGGAAATCATACGCAGATTCGCGTTGAGAAACTGCAAGTTTCAACCTTGCGGCAAGCCTGAAGAGGATTCCCGTAATCTGTCCGCAAGACTATTTGAAGAACATTACTACAGCCCCTTCGCCATAGAAAATTGCGAATGCTGATAATTAAATTCGGAAT
>JAITAZ010000227.1 GCA_031283825.1 Planctomycetaceae bacterium
CGAAATTGAAACAATCGCAGAAGAAAATGAATTAGAATCAAAACGCAAATTGATTTTAAATCTAGCAAAAAATCTCAATCTTAAAGAATCAATCCGCACAAGTTATCTTGAACTTCTACACCAAAAACGTCAGGTAAATGGTTAAAGGTTAAGTGCAAGAGAAAAATTTTCTCTTTAAATTTTGTCCCCCACTGAGCCATCAATCCCAGATCTCAAACAAGAACGTCCCCAGTGTCCCCTGCGTCCCCCCCAAAAAAATTATCTTTTGGCTTTTTAAAACCATATTATTTTTTTCTTGTGAACGGTTATAAAACTGCGTCGGAATAATTACCTGTTTTTATGGTACAAAATATCTTTAATCTGGCGTATCTAGGTATGGGTCTTGACCCATTGAGCGTTGCATTTTTTTTCTTTCTTTTTCATAGTAGAGCATGATTTTTCTGTTGCGAAAACTATTTTTTTCGACCTTACGCTGCGCCCGTTGGAATAAAAGAAAATACTTGCGACCATATTTTTTATGCAGATTCTTCAATCCATATTTTTTATATTTTCTAGCTACTTTAGGTCCATACGCTTTTTCAATCAAATGATCCTCAAGAGATAAATATTGTCTGTACGTTCCCGGATCGCCCTGCCGTCCGCAACGTCCTATCAACTGTCGATCTATCCTCGCCGACTCGTGCATCTCCGTACAAATTACATGAAGTCCGCCTAAACTCACAATTTTTTCTGGAATTTTTATATCAGTTCCTCGCCCCGCCATGTTTGTTGAAACAGTAACTTTACACTCCTCTCCAGCTTTAGATACTATTTCTGCCTCAACGTCAATTTGATACGCATTCAAAACCTGATGCTCTATCCCCGCCGCCGTCAACGCACGCGAAAGAATTAACGATTTGTCAATAGTCCGCGTCCCCGCCAACACTGGACGACCAACCGCATTAAGCTCTATTATCTCGCGAACTATTCCTTGCCACTTGGCAGATTCCGTTGCGTAAACTCTAGTCGGCAACTTCACACGCTTGGGAGGTCGATTAGTCGGAACAGGAATCACCTTACAACGATAAATCTTACTAAGCTCGCTCCTCGACGCCGACGCTGTACCTGTCATGCCGGCAAGATTATCAAATCGCAAAAAATAATCCTGAACCGTAATCCTCGCCGCTTGACCCGTCGCTATCGTTACCTCAACGCCCTCACGCGCCTCAATCGCTTGATGAATTCCATCACGCCACTTTCGACCTTCGCCTAATCGTCCCGTAAATTCGTCAACTATTACAATCTCGCCTTTGCGGATAACATAATGCTCGTCGCGTCGATATTCCCGATCAACCTTAATCGCTCGTTGAACAAATTCGTAAATATTGAATAACCCAACGCTATCCATTGATTCCGGTTTTTTCAACGCCCTTACTTTCGCTCGACCCTTCGTTGTCAAGGTAATCGTTTTTTTTTCATGGTCGAATTTGTAATCTGTTTCATCGACAAATTCTCCTGTGTGTTTTGCGCTCCATTTGTAACATTCGACGTCTCGTTTTTGTTCCTCAGTCGGCAGCGCGCTAATTACCAGCGGAGTGCTTGCTTCGTCGATTAAGATACAGTCGGCTTCGTCAACCAACGCGAAAAATGGGTCGCGTTGAACAGGTTCGTCGTTTGAATTTTTCGATTGAGCGTTATCGTTTAACATTGCGCCGATAAAATCGCGTTCGCCGTCTTTGATTTTTCGTAACAATAATCTATCTCGTAAAAAGTCGAACCCGAATTCTTTTGCCGTGCCGTAAGTAATATCGCAATTGTACGCTAATTTTCGCTGATCGGGTTGCATTTCAGTTTGAATTACGCCGACTTTAAGACCAAGAATATTGTAAATCGATTCCATTTGTTCGGCGTCTCGTTTGGCGAGATAATCGTTGACTGTCGCAAGCAACGCGCCTTTGCCGACAAGCGCATTTAGATAAAGAGGCAACGTCGCAGTTAGAGTCTTTCCTTCGCCCGTTTGCATCTCGACAATGGATCGTTTGAACATTGCGATTCCGCCGAGTATTTGGACGTCGAAATGTCTCATATTTATTGTTCGGCTTGCGGCTTCGCGGACAAGAGAATACGCTTCCGGCAAAACGCTCCACGCCGTCTCGCCGCTGCGAATGCGATAACGTAACGATAAACTTTCTTTGCGAAGCTCGTGATCGGATAATTTCATCCGACTTTTCTCAAGACCATTAATCCGATCCAAAATAATCGACCAACGCGCAAGATAACCCGATACCGTAAACGGAACAAACGACTGAAAAAATCTACCAAAACCCAATACCGCTTTATAAAATACCATCAACGAAATATATTAAAAAAAATAATTCATAACAAAGCAAAATATAACAACAAAAAATAAGTATAATCGTAGAGAATCGTATGAACAATAGGGATGAAATAGACAAAAAGGATATAAGGGACAAAAAGGATTTTTTAGTTTATAATCGTAACCATTCAGATGTTTTTTAAGAGGACAAAGGGAATGTCGTTGTTTGAAATCGTAGATTAACGACTCAAAAGACGTCTCGCCATTGAGTCTTTTCAAACAGATTTTAAACTCAAACGTCCTCTATGTCCTCATCGTCTCCTTTGTCTCCTTAAAAAAAATACTGCAACTAAATTGTTACGATATTAAACAATATTTTTATATCCACAAATACAACTATAAAATGAAATTACGTTTATTTATTTACGGTTCGTGCGGTTCGGGCAAGACTAGTTTTTTTCGTCAATTGATTCAAGGGAACGGAATACAATTCGCGGCTAATTCAAGGTTGGCGAAATTTATGTCAAGCTCGATTTCTCCAACGGGTCAAGTTATTCCGACGACTGCCGGAATCGATGGACTCGAAATAAAACTTGATCGTGATAGTTACATAATCTCCGATTGGAAAGGCGAGCTTTTGTCGGCGTCTGTCAATGAGCTTGCAACCGGTAATTTGCGTTGGTTCAGCCGAAATCAAAATTTGATCGCGAATCAAATTCTTTCTTGCGACGCGATTTTATTTTTCTTTGATCCGTCGGCTCAAAGTGCCGTTGATTCTATTCGGTCGTCTGAGCAGATTCAAAAACATCATTGCGAGGAATTACTTCGCGCGAAGCAGATAATTGATTTTGTCTTGAGGACTCGTCAGAATAAATTCACGCCGATTTTGTTTGTCTTGACTCACAACGATTTGCTCGATGTCATTCCGCAACTAAACGAAAAGACAGAACGATGGGTTGACGCTGTTGATAAATATTTGCGTGAATCTTATGAGACGATTCTTGGCGGACATTATCCGAATTCGTTGATCTGCCGTGAGCAATTATTTCATTATGTATCTACGATTCGCGAGTCGAAACAGCCGCGTAAAGTTGTTTCGGCGTCTCAAGTCGGCGCGACGCCAACGGTTAAAGTTGACGCGATGAATTGGGTAGAGTCGTTTCCGTTTGCGGTTGACTTAGCGAATATCTTACGTCAAATTCCGAAACATGTTAATTTGATAGCAATTTTTGATCGAAAGGATCGAAAACGTTATCGGTCGATTGTGATTTCGTTTGCGATTTGTTTGTGTTTGGTATTTTTCGTACCGATAATTATTAGTATGCCGCGAGTGCAATCTTTTATTTCGAGTTTGCAGAAAATGGTCTTGCCGATTGGGGGGCGAATTCCTCAATTGCAGATGTTATTGAACGGCGGCGGCTCGCAGGATTCGGACGAAACGTTTAATTTAAAAGCGTTGGACAACGCGGCGGAATTAGACGACAAAAACGCCGTAAACGTTAATGAATCGCTTAATATTTTAATGAGAAAGTTGAATCGTCTGGAAGATGCGAATCAGCAAAATTCGGACGATTATAAAAATTTATTCGTTCAATGGTCGGAGGCGATGCAAAAAGTCGAGCGGATATTTGATATGAATAAATTTGAAAATATTCGCGTCAAGTTGGATTTATTCAGCGTTATTTTGAGCAAGTTGACAGATTCGTCGTCGCGAGTAACTCCGCAGCTTGACGGCGTGTTGAAAAAGTTTTGGAATCTTTATCGCGAGATGTTGATTTCCGAACTTGCCGACGAAATTCAGATCAACCGCGACGCCGGTTCGACTGGTAAGCAGCAGTTAGAAATATTGTGTTCGCGGATGGAGCGGTTTTTTATTGAGATAAATAATTCGAAGGTTCGTGGAAGTAGTTTTACGTTTAAGTTAGAAAATTCAGTCAGTTTGAAAGAGACCAATCCGAAAGAGCAGCTTAAACAAGACATTCGCAAAAGTTTCAAAGCGTGCGAGAATTTTCTGGCGAATTATCCGGTGGAGATTCGGTTGAAAGAGATTTCGTATTCGTCTGAAATTGGAATAGACCGCGATTTCGCGAGACGTTTAAAAATTTCCGGTGTTGACGGCAATCCGATTTATGTTGATTTGACAATTTCGTCGGGTTATCGTAACGATAAAGTTTGTCAATTTCTGCCGAGTAAAGATCGCGTAATGGTATTGTTGAATTTTGACTCAAGTTTACAAATTTCGCTAGAACAGATGCACAAAGGAAACGCAAGTCTGATCAAAGATAAAACCAACGATGCAAAAATTAACAACGACGCAGAACAAAAAAAAGTCGAACAAGATAATCAGCAGAGTCTGGAGATTGTATCTGGTTGGCAAGAATTTGTAACGTGGCATATTGAGCCTCAATCAAACAAGAAATCTTTTGAGTGTGTAGGAATCAAATTTTATCTACAATTTGAAAATGACACCAACACTCGTTATGCTTGCGAAGGCGAAGGAATGAAAATTCACCTAGAAATAAAACGCGCCCGAACTGTTCCTGATCTATTGTGGCAAATAATAAATCGTGCTGTGCCGTAGAGGATTCAACTTTTTGTAACTAGTCAGTCTAAAAAGAAAAAAATCCTACGCCCTAAAAGGGCTTAGAAAATTTTTTTATCGTGCGTGAACGGTTACCAAATTTTTAACGCAGAAAATGCAGAAATAAGCCGTTATAAATATTCCGCTGAAATATTATAAAAATCACAACTAAATAGCGTAAACATTTCACCCCAAACTTTAAAAGGATAACCAAAAATGAAAAAGAAAATTTTAACATTGACGATAATTTTCGTTAATATATTTGCGTTTGTATAT
>JAITAZ010000234.1 GCA_031283825.1 Planctomycetaceae bacterium
TTATAATGATTCCGGCGGCGGTAGAGGCGAAGGCGACGGGTGGTAATGCGGCGACGTATTGGTTAATTTTGTGTTATTTATTAGCGACATGGGGTGAGTTGTGTTTATCTCCGATTGGGTTATCGATGATTACGAAGTTAGCGCCGGCGAGGTATGCGTCGTTATTTATGGGTGTGAGGTTTTTTGCGAGTAGTATTGCGTATGTTTTGGCGGGGCAATTAGCGAGTATTTTTGGTGCGGGCAAGGGAATAAGTTTCTTTTTTGGAGAAAAATCGGGGCTTGCTGATTTCTTTTTATTGATGGCGATTATTCCGATGGTGATAGGTTTTATAGCTCTAGCTCTTGCGCCAAAGTTAAAAAGAATGATGCATGGAGTTGTGTAATAAGAGACGCAATGCCTTGTGGCTCTATTTTTGGTTTAACTTAAATTCGATCAAAAGATCATTGATGGAGACGCAAAGCATTGCGTCTCTACTTTTGGTTTAGCCATTCAAAAACAAACGGTAACCGTTCACGCGCAATGGAAAAAAATCCTACGCCCTGAAAGGGCAACGGAGTTTTAGCCCACCGCAACGCGGTGGGTTAGAATGTCCCCAAACGAATCGCCCTGAAAGGGCAGCGGAAAAAATTTATTACGAATATTCGTTACAAATATTAACAAACAATATTCACAGTAATATTTCAGCGGAATATTTATAACGACTCATTTCTGCATATTCTGCGGTATTCTGCGTATTCTGCGTTTAAATTTGATAAAAAATTTTAACGCAGAAAACGCAGAAAATTAGGAAAACATAATTCGAGGAAATATCGTTACAAAAAATTCCGCTGATATATTACTATTCACAATATTCACAATATTCACTAAAAAATTTCGTTGTCTTTTCAGGGCGTAGGAATTTTTTCTTGTGTGTGAACGGTTACAAATAAAGTCTTTTATAAAAAATGCGTCGCGAAATTTAAGACTAGCAAAACGCTAGGATTTATTTACTTGTCAGCAAAGCGATGGTTCGACCTTTATTTCCGGTTGCGCAGTAGAACATGTAAAACGTTTCGTTTTTTGGATTGTAAACTAACGAGATTTTATGTGCATATTGTTTGTCTAATCCCAAAGGATGACCTCCGGCTTTATAAAGCGGTTCGGGGTTGGTTGTCCAATGAATTAAGTCGCGTGAAAATGCGATCATAATGTGTGCCTTTCCTTCGTTGACTCCAAAGTAAAACATTGTCCAATGATCGTCATCGTGAAAAACTTTGCCGTCTGACGCGAATATTGCGTCGTAACCGTCTTTTCGATTGTCTATTACCGGATTATTCGGATACCTTGTCCATTGTGTCAAATTATCTGACAAAGCCAAACCCATTCGCTCGTATTTTCCTTGTGCCGCGTTGTAGATGCTGTAATATTTTCCTTGATGTTCGATTAGCCAAGGTTGATAAATGCAGTCTTTTTCCCAATCTTTTACGTCTTTTTGAAACACGGACAAGATTGGTTCTTCTCCGAATCTTGACCAAGTTATTCCGTTGTTGCTAGTGGCGATTCCTTCGTATCCCGGTCGTAATTCGTAACCGCCTTGACGCGGATAGCAACCGTAGAGTGTCCAATATTTGTCGTCTTTCTTTTTCAAGATACGCGGCGATTTGATGTCGTAATTTTCGTACAAAAAAGCGCCGATTACTCGTCCGCCGTAATCGAATTCGCCTTTTTTCCCGAATCCGGTTGCAAGACGCGGATTTGTCCAATTGATTAAATCGGAGGATTCGACAACAAACGAATTGTAACCTTTGCCGTTAAATCCGATAAAAGCCATGTACCAAGTATCTGGTTTGTCTTTCAGTTGATAGATACAAGGACAATCGAAATTACGAAAATCCTCTGAACCGGCGATTTTGTAGTCTGCCGGAATAATCGGCGTCGGATGATATTTCCATCCGCGATATGGTTCGCTCCATTTTTTGATTGTTTCCGAGTCGATTGGCGTCGTAGATTCTTGTGCTTTTACCAATGTCGAAAATAATATAAAAGTCGTCAAAATTGAAAAGCAAAAAGCTCTCATTTTGTTAATTCTCATTTAAAAAGAGTTAAGTTTGAAGTTTGAGGTTAAATTTAGATTTAACGTTACAAAAATTCAACTGAATAGTTCGCAAAAAAACGAAACAAACGAAAAATAAATAAACAAAAATTGTAACCGTTCACGGTTTTAAAATTCGGAATTTAAAAACTCGTGAACGGTTACAAACAAATATTCCACTGATATATTACAAAATGGTAATATACTGCATTATCCCCTTTGTCTTCTTGAGATAATAATGTGTTATTATCTACCGCCTTTGAAAAAGTTTTTCAATAGATTAGCGGCTACGTCTCGGCTTGTTTCTGGTTTCTTTTGTTGTTGCGTGTCTGGCGGCGGGTTATTGGGATCGTCTGATGCGGTAGCTTCTTTGTGTTCTCTTAACGATTCCAACATATTTGAGACGTCGATTGTTTTTGTTTCTTGATCTGCGTCAACTCCGACGCTTGAGGAGGAGGAAAGCCAATCGGCGATTTCTGATTCTCCGTTTTCTTGTCCAGTATTTGACGATTGAATTTCGACAGTGCGAGAAACGGCGTCGCTTACTGATTCTACTTTTGGTTTTTTCTGTCCCTTTACGTCAACAGACAGATGCATGAAAAATTCCAGCGGACCAACTGAAATTTTATCTCCGTGATGCAATTCTTGTTCGGTTGCAACGCGAGTTCCATTTATGAACACGCCGTTTTTGCTGCCAAGATCCCTAACGGCAACATAACCGTCTTCTACAATTATCGCGCAATGATACCTACTGATAAGTTCGCTACGCGGTTTTAAGTTACAATCATCAGCTCTGCCGATTATAAATTTAGGTCCAGAAATAGGAATCACTTGACCCGCTTTACTGCCACCGGCAACTACTAATTGAATATCCATAGTTTCACCAATTATTTCTGTTAAATTCTGTTTTCAAAATCAATAAACGTCACGTTACGAAGTTTTTCGTCGCCCTTATAAAAAATGAACTCCGAAAAAACATACCGGCAAATAACCAAACTAACAACGAAAAAAAACTATAACAAAAGACGTTCTCAAAAAATTCTTCTATACGTAAATATCAAAACCTCCAATTCAAATTTCAAAAAATCTTAACCGTAATCTAAAAAGAATCAATAGGGTTTATGAGGTAAGGCTTAAATTTGTTCCTAAAAGATGAAAACTAAAATGCGCTTTTTTGAAGAGACAACGTCCCCCTCTTTTTATGAATTTGCAATTGGGAATCTCTAAAAACTCGTTTTTTTATTAACCACAGAGAACACAGAGTTCACAGAGATAATATTTTTAAAAATTAAATTTTGATT
>JAITAZ010000672.1 GCA_031283825.1 Planctomycetaceae bacterium
AATCAGACTAAAGATTTATAATTTAGAATCAAATTAAAAATTAGTGTAAAAGTAATATATCGTAATTATTCAGTTAATGTTTTTTTAGGACATCGGGGACATTCTTGTTTAAAATCTGCTGAGGTTAATAACTCAAGAGGATAAAACTGAAAAAAATCTATCTTTTTAAAAGCTGTTGTTTTCTGTTGAGGGAATCTCTAATAATTCGTTTTTTTATTAACCACAGAGAACACAGAGTTCACAGAGAGAATATTTTTTAAAAATTAAATTTTGATTTAAATCCATAATTTTTTTACTTTAATAAATTTAAGTTATGTTTTGATTCCAATTAAAATTCTCTCTGTGTTCTCTGTGTCCTCTGTGGTTTAAAATAATTTTTAGAGATTCCCTTGAGTCATTAATCATGGTTTTTAAATTAGTGTGTCCCCAGTGTCCCCTAAGTCCCCTTTGTCCCCAATGTCCCCCCAAAAAATAATATAGTTTTTAAAAAACCATATTATATTTTTGAGTAACCGTTCACTTTCAAAAGAAAAAATCCTACGCCCTTTCAGGGCTTAGGAAATTTTTCTCTTGTGCGTGAACGGTTACTTATTTTCTACTATTCCAATACATTTGATTTCCGCTTATTGTTGAGGGTTGATTTACACTGGTTGGGTTTGTAATTTGCGAGTTATTTACTTTCTCGATTGTAAGCAGAATATTTGCTCTTTTTGACGCGGTTAAATTTTTTGTCAAACCTGCGAGCATATTGCCGGATTCTGTTGTTTGTTTTAAGTTTGGCAGTGGAATTGTTCCTAAGTCGAGGAGCAAGACTTTTTCTTTTGGGAAGCGTATTTGTTCGTCGAGGCTAAATTTTGCGACTTGCGGCGATTCTATTTCGATTCTTTGACGCGGATTTGCAGTTGTTGGCGCGTCGATTTGCAGTGGTATCATTTTGTCGATTTGGGTGATTTCGAGTTTTATGATTGCGTCGGTTCTCCATCCGTCCATTACGGCTAGTGGTACGAAAGTAACGTCGAATCCTTCGTCGATTGTTACCCAATCTTCGGCGTATCCGTTAGCTGCTGATGGATTGGGTTGAATGTCTCGTAAATATCGACGTTGTTGTTTTGACGAAACGCGATGTGCCACTCCATTTGGAATAAGATGTTGCGAGGCGATTTCTTTGAAATCGTTTCGTTTGGACAATTCTTGTAGCAATAAATTTCGTCCTTCTTTTTCGAGAATCCATCCTTGTACGCCGGAGCTTAAAATTGGGATCGGTTTTAAATATTGTCGTCCGCGAACCAACCAATCGGGACGTGAGATTGAGATCACGCGGATAGAATACGACTCGTTTGCAAATGACGGATGTACGAATCGGTCAACGATATCGGCGACTATGAGTTGTACGTTTTTGGTGTTATAAACGTAGAGTTTTTCGGGTTCTACGGTCAAGATGCTGAAGGGCGCGGCGTGCCACTTTTTTGCGCCGGTTTGGCGTAAAATCCAATCGACGATTGTTTGTTCGGGTTGTGAGCCGTCTAAAAATTTTCGACCTTTTGTGTATGGGGTGATATCGTATTCTCTCCAAATTTGTTCGGCGTCTTTTGGTATTTCGCGTAGTTGGTTTGAAATTTTTGCGATACGATTTCCGAGAACGGGGTCGGCGGTTCCGATTGGGATTTGCGCGTTGGTATTTATTGAGGTTGAGGTTGTAGTTGTTGTAGGAGTCGTTGAAGCCGCAACTGCCGGAGTTATGGAAGACGTTGAAGATGTTCCAGAGGTCGAAGCTGTAATTGACGACGATGTAGAATTCGACGCGCCGGAAAAATTCGCCGACTTAACTGGAGGAACAAAATGAGTCTCCTCTGACAATAACTCTTGTGATAAGCAAAAAGTCAATGTCGGAAAAAACAATAAAAAATAAATTCGTTTCAAGGATAACATTTCAAATACCTCGATATTTGTTTTGACTAATTAGGTTAATTTTCGTTACGATTAATTGGGTAGAATGTAAAAAAATTTTTTCGTTTATTTGGTATTCTCAAAAAAATTTTTACGGCATTTATGCGAAGTTTAATAATTTTATAAAATTCATTCAAGCCCAATTTTTACAAAATTTGTAATATTTTCAGTGAAATATTATTTTATCTCTTGAGTTTTTTATTCTAGAGGGAACTTCTAAAAACCTCATATAAAATTTATTTTTATTAGGAACGCGGTCGTCTCGACCGCATATTTAGGCGTTTGTCATGCAGGCGGGACGCCCGCGTTCCTAAAAAATTAGTTTTTAGAAGTTCCCTAGTGTCATTGGGTCGAATATCTCAATTTATTTAGAACGGTTATTTTTTAGACTAATAAGTCTGTTATAGTTTTGCGAACCCCTACTCCCATATTGAGACGGAGATGATATAATTACCGCCCTTTGCAATAAAAGTTATACGTAATATTTCAGTGGAATATTTGTTTATCCTGAATAGTCCTTTGTGGGATGATACTTTATTAACCGTGCTTTAGCTTACGGTAGTTTATTATGGGAATAATTGCCATTCAATATCATTTGTCTAAGGATTCACCGCTTCTTGTTGCGTTGAATCGGGAGGAGCGATTTAGTCGTCAAGCTACGCCTCCGCGAATTCAATCTGGTCGTCCGCGTGTGGTTTGCGGAATAGACAAAAAAGCCGGCGGCACTTGGGCGGGCGTAAATCAATATGGTCTTTTTATTGCGGTTGTGAATTGTCAGAAAAAATCTATTCCGGTAGAGCCGGTTTCGCGAGGAATACTTTGTAAAGAAATTCTCAATTGCCAAAACGCCGAAGAAGCACTGGAAAAAACGTACAGAGAATTAGTTACAGACGGATATGACGGTTGTAATATTCTATGCGTTGACCGTTTCTCAGGCGGCGTCGTTTATGGCGGAGATAACGTGATGATTGATCGGCTAACGCCCGGTCTGCATATTCTCACTGAAAATCGTATGGACGACCACAACGATAGTAGGCAAGAATTCGTAAGACGACGTCTTACTTTGCAGCGGCTGGATTCGGCGGTTTCTTTTCTAGCGGTTGCGAGTCATACTTTCGCAAGAAAACAAGACGCAACCGGAAAACGCGGTATTGTAATAGAAGGTTCTTATGGAACGGTGTCGTCGATGTTGTTGTCGTTGACTGAAAAAACGCAGCGTTCGATCATGCAATTTGCCGCCGGACCGCCAAGTGAAAAACCTTACGAAGACGTTTCGGCGTTGTTACGACAAGTTCTATCAACGGACCGAGCCAGCCGTGCCGCCGCCGCCGCAAAAGCCGCCGCAAAAGCCGCAAAAGAAGAACTAGAAATCGATAAATAATACATGTTACGCAGTAGTTGTCCGTCAGTAGGCGGTAATTGATCAGGTAGGCGACTTTTCGCCGAAAGGTCGCGTCGGCGTTAGCCGACAGTAAATCTGAAATGATTTTAATTATTGTCGAATTCTTTTTATCGTTGCCTTCGGCAACGCGACCTTGTGCGTGAATAGTTACCGTTTTTTTAATCTTTGTTTTTTAATCCGGCGATGAACCAGTGATGGAGCGATAACAAGATTAATGTTACGAGTAATAAAATCCAAGCGATTGGTCTGTAGTCGGAACGTATGGTTTCGTTATCTAGCCAGTTTCCTTTGGTTTCTGTTTTGCATTTTCTTAAATCGGATTCTTCGGCGGATAACGCTCCAACGGAAAATTCATAGTTGCCTGAATCTGCTTTGACTTTATAAAGTCCAATTTGCTCTGCTGGAATTTTTATCGACACGCTTGACGAATGAACATTTAATCCTGTTGTAATTGCAATAGTCTTTTTCTCGTTTGACGGCGTTGTTATTTCTAATTTTCGGTCTCCTTCGCCAGAGATAAATTCGGCTTCCGTGCCAAGTTTAAGATTATTCGACGCAAAACCAGAATTTTGATTCGCACGATATTTCAATATATTCCAAATCAAAATTGGCCACGCAGGATTCGACGTTAACGTTGAAATCCTGTCATTAAATTTTACGTGAATTATTCGCGTATTATTTTTTCGTCTTTCATCCGTTAGCAGAGGGACGTCTCCCGCTGATATTACAACATTTCCGGCAATTTTTGCGTCGGCGTTGCAACTCCACACTACGCCTTCTAACGATAATCCGTTTGCGATACGGCTTGCTCGGTCGATAATAAAAGGTCCGACGTATGATTTAACGTTTTTTTCGTCGGGTTCTGTCAAAATATTTACTGTCCAGACAGGTCGTTTTTGATTAGCGTTTGATTCAATCGAATTCGCGGCGGCAGTTTGAACGGACGAATCAAAAAGTAATTCAGGATTATCTTGAACAATTTCGCCAACACCCGACGCTTCAACGGCGCGTTTAATTTTGCTGTTCAAATCCGGCGGAAAAGAGCCGATTTTAACTTTTATTGGACGTTGATTGGGCGGCAACAAAACAACGCGATTATCTGTTGCGAGTAAATCGTCGGCGAGTCGGATTTCGATAGTGCCGCAATTATTTTTTATGACAGTTCGTATTCGGTGAATTTCGTCTGGTTGTAATTGTCGTTGGTCTTTGAACAATATATTTGAATCTTTTGTTTCAATAATTGTCATGTTTAGATTTTGCGGTTTGTTTGAAAGATTTACGATTTCGACTAGTAGTTTATCTTTGTCGTCTTGTATGACTCGGCTTGCGTGAGTGATTCCGAAGTTATCGTTTAATTTTCCGTAAGATTTCCACAATAATTTTCCGTGTTCGATTTCGTCTGTCGGCGGACAATCTGTAACGACGAGAATTTTTGACAACGGCGAAATTACATTTGCTGATAGCGATATCGCCGCGTTGATGTCGGCGGTTGGCGAATTGCAAGTCCAAGAGTTAAGAACGTTGCGGGCTTCGGCGGCGTTCATTGAACGTTCAGCAACAAGTTGAGGTTTTAATCCGGCAAAAATAAATTGCACAGGATAGCCGATATTTGAGTCGAGTAATTTATGTAAGTCGTCGATAGCGCGTTTTTGCGAAGAATCATTTTCTTTTCCTGAGAGCATCGAGTATGAAGTATCAAGAATGATTGTTGTCGGACGTCCGGCGGATTCGAGATAAATCATCGGACTTGCGGCTGCAATTGCAAGAAAAGCGATTGCTATCAGTTCGAGAATAATCAAGAGCGGCAATTGAACGCGCTTAATTTGACGTCCGCCTTGCTTTGCCTGACTACGATCCGCCCAAAGAAAAAGCGTAGAAACTTCAACACGACGCGAACGCGTGCGGAAAAAATATATCCCCAAAACTATAGGCACGCCAATAAGTGCTAAAAGAGCCCAAGGAGTCGCTAACATAAATATCTAATTAAAAAGTTTGTTTTTTGATTTGTAATTATTCTTTTGGGAATCTCTAAAAATTCAATTTTTATTAAAACTGCGTTACGGTTTCTCAAAATAGCGATGGGTAAAAATTCGCTACACCGCCGGTTATACATATTTTGCCTCATGCGGGGCTATAATAAAATTTCACTTAAATTATTACGAAATTATAACCGTTCACAATTTGTAAATTATGAATTATGAATTTAAAAACCGTGAACGGTTGCGTAATTTTCGCGATCATTATTATTACGTCAACTGGGGCGATGGAGTTGTTATTTAAATTATTTTTCGGGTTTTGGCAATTCTCTTCCTTTTTTTCTTTTTCTTTTTTTTGATTTGAAGTCGAATAGTTTTGCGTTTGAGTTTTTTCCGATGAATTTTTTCATTTCTTCGATTCTATCTCTGATGGTTGCTGCTTTTTCGAATTCTAATTTTTCGGCGGCTTCTAGCATTTCTTTTTCTAATTCGTTTATGTATTCTTGGGTGATGAATAATTCGTCGTCGTTTTGACCTACTGCCGCGTTTGCTTTTGCGTGAGCGTCGGCTTCGGCTTCAATTCCTTTTGCGATATTTTTCTTAATGGTTTCCGGCGTGATACCGTTTAATTTATTGTATTCTTCTTGTTTTTTTCGGCGGCGTTGTGTTTCGTCGATTGCTTTCTGCATCGAGTCTGTAACTTTGTCAGCGTATAGAATAACTTTTGCGTTTACGTTTCGTGCGCTTCGTCCGATAGTTTGAATCAGCGACGTTTCGCTTCTTAAAAATCCTTCTTTATCTGCGTCGAGAATTGCGACAAGCGAAACTTCCGGCAGGTCTAAACCTTCGCGTAGTAGATTAACTCCGACTAGCACGTCGAATTGACCGGCGCGTAAATCGCGTAGTATTTCGACTCGTTCAAAGGCGTCTAATTCGCTGTGTAGCCATTTGCATCTGATTTTTTGTTTCTCGAAGTAAGCCGCGATATCTTCGGCTAATCTTTTTGTCAGCGCGGTAACGAGTGTCCGTTCTCCGGCGGCGGTTCGTTCTTTAATTTGTTCGATTAGATGAGGAATCTGTTTTGACGCCGGCGCAACTTCGATAATTGGATCAAGGAGTCCAGTCGGGCGAATTACTTGATCGATTACGTAACTGCCGGACTGTTCGAGTTCGTATGGACTCGGCGTTGCGGAGACGAATATTACTTTATTGATTCGTTCTGTCCATTCGTCGAATTTGAGCGGTCGATTATCCAACGCGCTTGGCAATCGAAAACCATGTTCGACTAAATTTTTCTTTCGGGCTTGGTCTCCGTGATACATTGCGCGGATTTGCGGCGTTGTTACGTGTGATTCATCAACGAAGAGCAAGTAATCGTCGGGAAAGAAATCGAACAGTGTTTCGGGCGGACTGCCGGACGGACGATTGGATAGCGGCGCGCTGTAATTTTCGATTCCCGGACAATAGCCGAGTTCTTGCATCAATTCGATATCGTATTTTGTGCGAGCGGACAGACGTTGCGATTCGAGCAATTTACCTTGTTCTTTGAAGACTTTTAATCGTTCTTCGAGTTCGGTTTCGATTCTGATGATAGCTTCTTGGATACGTTCTTCCGGCAGTACGAAATGTTTTGCCGGATAGACATAAAATTCGTTTTGGCGTCGGATTGTTTCGGAGGTCAGGGGGTTGATGATGGAGATTTGTTCGATTTCGTCTCCCCAGAATTCGATTCGTACTGCGAATTCTTCGTATGGCAGCCAGATATCGACTGAATCTCCTCTGACGCGAAATTGACCGCGTTCAAAGGCGACGTCGTTTCTATCGTATTGAATATCGATCAAGCGGGCTAGCATTTTATCGCGTCTGATTTCTTCTCCGACACGAAGAGCGACCATCATTTCTTTGTAATCTTTTGGCGAGCCGAGACCGTAAATACACGAGACGCTTGCGACGATTATAGTATCAGGGCGAGTTACGAGCGAGCTTGTTGCGGAGAGTCGTAGGCGGTCGATTTCTTCGTTGATGGAGGCGTCTTTTTCGATGTAGATATCGCGTTGAGGGATGTAGGCTTCGGGTTGGTAGTAGTCGTAGTATGAGACAAAGTAGGCGACAGCGTTGTTAGGAAAAAATTCTTTAAATTCGCTGTAGAGTTGTGCGGCGAGGGTTTTATTGTGAGACATGACAAGCGTAGGTTTATTAAAATGCGCGATTACATTTGCCATCGTGAAAGTTTTACCTGAGCCGGTAACGCCTTTGAGAGTCTGTATTTTTTGACCGGATTCAATCCCGCGAATCAAAGATTGTATCGCCTGCGGCTGATCGCCCGAAGGAAAAAATGGAGCTTGAAGATCAAACATATAATTCAAATTTTTAATGTTGATAGAAAATAATATAAAAAAATAGTATTGAAAATTCGGAATTTAAAAACCCGTGAACGGTTATTTTTTAAGGGACATTAGGGACAAAAGGGACGGTAGGGACATTAGGGACGCTTTGTTTTAAAATCTGTTTGAAAAGACTCAAGAGCGACATCTTTTGAGTTTTTAATTCTTGATTTCAAACAACAAGTCCCTTTTGTCCCTACTGTCCCTCAAAAAAACTACGACTGAATATTAAACGCAGAAAGCACAGAATATAAAGGAAAAAACAAATGAATAATTACAAGTAATTTGTTATTTGCAGATCATCATTTGATTTTCCGCCAGATATTGCATAATTCCGAATTTTAAAAACTCGACAACGGTTATAAATAATATTTCGTTACAAAAATTCTCTCTTCCTTCTACTACAACTAATACACTACTACAACTACTACAACTAATACAACTACTACAACTAAAGCTCCTACTGAGCTGGTTTAGCGATTTTTAATTGTTCGTCTTTTGGGTCGTAAATGTATTTGTGGTTTGGTGGTAGTGTTGGTAGTTTTATCATTCCTTTTTTAATGATTTCTTCCATAAATTCTTCGTGAGTTGCTGGTGCTTTGTTTTCGTGTTCTGCTTTATACAGTTGCATTGTTTTAGGAATTTGCATATTGTAGGTAGTCATTTCTGAGGCTCTCCAATAAGTTCCGAGAGGAACTAAAATAGGCGCCATTACAGATTTTTCACCGCCGTAATGACCTTTTGCTCCAGCGCCGACTTCTGCTTTGACGACAGTTTCAGTTTTTTTTGGTTCGATATTTTTTTCTTCTGGTTTTTTATTTTCTGTATTATTCTCTGTTGTTTTTGGGTCTGGAGTTACTTGTTTTTGTTCAGTCGGATTTGAGTCTGGACGTTGTTTAGGTTTTGCGCCTTCGCAACCTGACAAAATTATAGACAAAGCCGTCAACAACAAAAACGACGACGTCAAAATTTCAGCTGTTACTTTTCCAACCGATTCGGCAAAAGTAATTTTCGTTACAATAATTTTTCTCATGTTAATTAAGTGAAGTTAAAGGTGGGGGAAGAAATTCGGAATTCGGAATGCGGAATTCGGAATTTTTTTTATCAATTGATGATTATTCTTGAAGAAGATAATTTTAATATTATCAATTATTCTTGCAAGTGGAGATATATTTTCGGCAGTTATAACTCATGTTACGCACTTGCTACCCCCGATCTGGTAGGCGACCTGAGTCGGCGGTCGCCTACCTGTCTGGAGCAGCAAGTGCGTAACATGAGTTACTAAGTCCTGCAAGGACGACACTTGATAACGCAAAAAAATTGTATCTCGTTCTGAATATCAAGTACTGTCCTTGCAGGACAATGAAAAATAAAATTGTCCGGTAAAATAATTCCACTGATATATTACCAAAATTTTATATTTTCTCTTTTTTTACGTACCAATTCCATGCGGTTGAAATTGAGTCTTTTAACGAAAATTTTGGTTGCCAGTTTAATAATGATTCGGCTTTTTGCTTCGAACCAACTAATACCGGAGGATCGCCCTCGCGGCGTTCAATGTCGATAGTCGAAATTGGTCTTCCTGTAACTTCTCTTGCAATGTCAATTGTCTCTCTCACCGAATAACCATTACCACAACCTAAATTATAATGATCAGAAAT
>JAITAZ010000009.1 GCA_031283825.1 Planctomycetaceae bacterium
GAGGTTTGTTTTTGGGGGATTCATTGCTACTGAGGTTGTTTTGTTAAGAAAATTAGGTAAAAATGAGGTTGTCAAAAATAAACCTCAAATCGTTACAAAATATTCCGCTGATATATTACAATATTCTTAAAACATTAAATTTTGATTTAATCCATAATTTTTTACTTTAATAAATTTAAATTATGTTTTGATTCAAATTAAAATTTTCTCCGTGTTCTCTGTGGTTTAAAATTAATTTTTAGTTATTCCCTTATTTATACGGATTAGGTCGAACTTGCGTTGAATTGGGTTTTGACGATTGTTGATTCTGCGTCAACTTTTTCTCTGACGATGCAAGCGAACTGTTGGTCTGGATTCCTGATAACGCCGATTTCTTAACCGACGAATTTAATCCTGAATCTAAATCCGAATTATTATAATTCGATTGAATCGGTTTTGCCGCAAATGAAATTGTCTGAATTCCGCCGCCGCCGCCGTAAGCTCCAGACGATCTACTAATAGTCGATGAATTCGCCTGAAAAGATTGAGGTTTAGAATAACCGCCCGAACTTGTCGAACCTCCAACATTTCCATTACTCGAAACGTTTCCTCCGCCCGACGAACTATTGCCCGAATTGTTGTTTCCCGAATTATTATTGTTGACCGAATTGTTTTTGCTATTGCCGTTGACAATATTATTATTATTATTATTCTGCGTTGTAGTCGAACCAAATTTTTCACAAACTTGTTGCCATGTTTCTCTCTCTGAATTAAGAACTCGTAAAGCGTCGTCTAATTTGGATTCGTCTCGCCACATTCCTCCTTCTGCTAGACGGCGAAAAATGAAAAGATATATCGATGCCAATTGTTTCGCAATCGTCGGATTGCCTTCCATGTCAAGCGAACAAAGAATCTCCGATATAATATCCTGCGCAACCGTCAACGACTCAACCCCGACGTCAAACCGCGAATCCTTCCACGCTTGTTTCGTTCTATGGACGTTTTTTATTGCCGCCTCAACTAGCAATAACTGCAACTTCTGAGGAGTCGCCGTCGAAACTTCCGCCTGTAGATAATTATTTCTCGCCGTGTTAATTTTATGCATGATAAAATTTCTATTAAATTAAATTCTATTGAATTACGCATTACGCGATTGCCAAACGTCCTTACAAGGTATGAAAAATACTTTGTTGCGATGATTAAAATATTACTGGGAACTTCTAAAAACATCATACAACAATATTTTTATTAGGAACGCGGTCGTCTCGACCGCATATTTAGGCGTTTTTGCCAAAAAACAATGCAGGCGAGACGCCCGCGTTCCTATCCAAATTAGTTTTTAGAAGTTCCCTACTATAATATGTTAAAAAAATTTTAACGGACGTCGCTGTTTAATGTCGAATATTCGCAATCAAAAAATAACGTCTATTACATTTTTCAAAATAATCGCTACTCTCACGATAACCGTTATCGACAAATTTAATACTATCATCCGTCCTTTTAATCGGCAGAGTTTATAACCGTTTTAATCGCGCTATTAGGAATAACGCGAATATTTTAAACGACGTCTCCCATTCGCGAATAAGAAATATTCGTTAAATTCAGAATTTTATTTTATAAAATACGATAAAATATTAAAGTATATTTGATCGAGTAGTTGACTTGTTACTATTATTACTGAATAATTTGAACAGATTCAACGTAAAATCAAACCATGCGTTTGAATTTTCGATTAAATCTTGCGAATACTTTTTAATAAAAAAAACAGATAATCGTAGAGACTCAAGACATTGCGTTTCTACCGGTTGATCTGTCAAAATTGCTAAAATTCGTTTTACTGGATAGTTATAAACGATTAAATATTTTCAGCATACAAAGGAGAAAAAATAATGCAGACAAAACGCTTTTTGTTTTATCCGCCAATTGCCGACGCTTTAAGCAAACACGTTTTAGGTAAATTCTTTGGGAGTTTGCCGAATAATCGGATTTTGACGAACAATAACTCCGCCCGACGATTACTTACGATAATTACACTTTTTACGCTTGTAACGATAATAACGATTACGCCCGTTGAATCGGCGGAAAATATTCAAGACGTATGGATGATAACAACCGAAACGGCATCATGGACAAAAGCAACCGAATCCGAATTTGAAAAGATTTTATACTGGCGTCAAGTTAAATCAGGAACGCGGAAATATTGGGAAAAATCCGACGCAAACACATTTTTTGTAACGCAAAATCCCACCGTTCCAATACTGATTTTTTCACCCGGCTATACCTCGACTAAATCCGATACGGTTGAGATCGGCTCTCAAATACTTAGTCTTTGCGATTCTCGTAAACCGATACGAATGATATTCTGGCAGTGGCCCGCAGAGAAAATTGCTTGTCGTCTGTTGCCGGATATACGATCAAAAATTCCGGTTGCGGAGGCAAATGGACTTTATATGTCAATGTTGATTAAACGTCTGAAACCAGAGAGCAAAATCAGCATACTTGGATTCAGCTTCGGCACGCGATTACTCGGAGACGCCGTAGAAAATGTCGGAGATTCGAAACCTGTCGGCATGAAAATAAATTTAATCTACGGCGGCGCAGCGTCAGATAGACAATGGTTAGCGAAAGGAAACCGAAACGGAAATGTCCCAAAAATCGTAAATAAAATTCTAGTGTTCTACAACCCCGACGATTTCAGATTAAAGTTTTATCCTTTCCTTTATGAAAATAAAAACAACGCCGAACCGCTAGGCTCAAACGGCGCGCCGATAAAAAATATCGATAAAGAATTTCAAAATAAAATCGAAATGGTAAATCTCGCGCCGTCTATCGGATTCAGACACAAAACCGTAGTTCTAATCGGAACAAAACAATTCAAAGAAAGAATCAACGAGTATTTTTTCTTCGAGTAAAAGTCAGCTGAAAAAATTAAATTCTGCCGCTGAATTTTACTGAATAATTGTAAATTTCGTTTCATCATTCCGCATTGCGAATTTCGAATTTAACAAAGTAAACATATTGGATACTAAAAATGGAAAAAAA
>JAITAZ010000119.1 GCA_031283825.1 Planctomycetaceae bacterium
TACAAAACCATGCGCGGTTTTCTATGCGAAAGAAAAGCAGGATGGGATACACACGGATTGCCAGTCGAAGTCGAAGTCTGTAAAGAACTCGGTATTCACTCAAAAGAAGATATCGAAAAATTCGGAATCGAATCTTTCATTCATCGTTGTCGGGAAAGCGTCTTCAGATACATGAAAGAATGGGAAACCTTGACCGAAAGATTAGGCTTTTGGGTAAATCTCGACGAAGCCTACATCACGTATAAAAAAAGTTATGTCGAATCGGTTTGGTGGTCTCTTAAATCTCTTTATGAACGCGGACTACTTTATCAAGGATATAAAATCGTTTGGTGGTGGGCGCAAGGCGGCACGGCGTTGTCGGCAGGTGAAGTTGGTCAAGGCTACAAACAAGTCGCAGACCCCAGCGTTTTCGTCCGATTTCCTCTCGTCGATCCTTTGCCCGGAAACGATTGGAAAATGTTCAACGCCGAACTCGCAATCAGCGTAAATTCAAAAATCAATTTCACCGGAGTCGTCGATTTGATCGTATGGACAACCACGCCTTGGACTCTGCCGAGTAATCAATTCGCCGCAGTAAATCCAGACGTCGAATATTCTGTCGTGCAATGGTCAAATGACAAAGGAACAACCGAAGATCGACTAAGCATAATTGCAAGCGATTTGGTTGAAACTATCGCGTCTAAAATTAAGTTGTCTCCGCTGATTGTTGACACAGTCAAAGGAATCGATCTTGTCGGCAAACGATATCTGCCGCCGTTTGATTTCTATTATGACAGCTTGGGAAATCTTAAAGGTCAATTAAAGTCGTCGGAGGGCGGCGGCGAAATCTTTCAAGCGTGGCGAATTGTTGCGGGCGATTTCGTTACGCTCGACGCCGGAACAGGAATTGTGCATCAAGCGCCGGCGTTTGGAGAAGTCGATTTCGACGTGTTGAAAAAAGAGCAAGAACGATTTGAAAAAAACGCGCCGGAATTAATTTGTGCAGTCGCCCCAAATGGAAAGTTTACAAATGCGGCGTTGCCTTACGAAGGCAAGTGGGTCAAAGACGCCGACAAAGAAATCACGCGCGACATTAAAGCGAAAAGTTTACTATTGCATCAAGAGCAATATTTACACGAGTACCCGTTTTGTTGGCGTTCCGAACAAGACCCGTTGATTCAATATCCGCGAAAAAGCTGGTTCATCAAAACGACACAATTCAAAGACGAAATGCTAAAAAACAATCGCGAGATAAATTGGTTGCCGGATCACATTAAAACAGGACGATTCGGTAACTTTTTGGAGTCGAATGTCGATTGGGCTTTGTCGCGAGAACGATACTGGGGAACGCCGCTGCCGATTTGGGTCTGCGAGGAAACTGGTCAAACGGAAGTTATCGGGTCTTACGACGAGTTGTTGAAAAAGTCGGGCGTCAAGGGAATGGAAGTTTGGGATAAAGTCAAAGAATCGCATCCCGAATGGGGCGACGATTTAATCGTCCACAAACCTTATATCGACGCGATTTCTTACGACTCTCCTTTCGCGTCGGGCAAGCGGATGTATCGCGCGCCGGAAGTTATCGATTGCTGGTACGATTCCGGCGCGATGCCTTTTGCTCAATGGGGATTTCCTTACGAGCATGGAAGTATAACTCAATTTCGTCGTCATTTTCCAGCAGATTTTATAAGCGAGGCGATTGATCAAACTCGCGGATGGTTCTACAGTCAACTTGCTATTAGCACGATGATTTTCGACGGAACAACAGCGCCGTATGGCGGAGTTGACGTTGAATCGGGCAAGTCGAAACCGATTCCGATTCCGTATCCTCATCCGTTTAGAAATTGTATTGTGCTTGGGCTGATGCTTGGAGAAGACGGGCAGAAAATGTCGAAGCAGAAACGGAATTATCGCGAGCCGGCGGAGATTTTTGAAAAGTACGGCGCTGATGCTTTGCGTTGGTATTTCTATTCGAATCAATCTGCGTGGACGGCGATTCGGTACAATGAATCGGCGATTCGGGATAGTTTGCCGGAGTTTATTATTCGGCTTCAAAATGTAGTTTCGTTTTATGATGTGTACAGCAAGATAGACGGATTTGAGCCGTTGAAATTGGTTCATCCAGACGTGTTGCGGGATGATGACGGTCAGATGAGTCCGTTTTGTTTAGCGTCGGCGAAGAGGTCGGCGAAACCGTATCGGTCGATTAAGGCGAGGGCGCAACTTGACTATTGGATTCTTGGCGAGTTGAATCGGACAATAAAATCGGTTTGTGCGGCGATGGACAATTTTGATCACTTTGCGGCGGCGGGCGAGTTGAGCGAGTTTGTGGATGCGTTATCGAACTGGTATATACGGCGCAATCGAGACAGATTTTGGAGTTCGGCGGATTCGGACGATTCGCAAAAAATCGCCTCGAAAAACGACGCCTACTGGACATTGTACGAATGCTTAATTATTGTAACGAAAATGATCGCGCCGTTTGTTCCGTTTCTGGCGGAGTCGATTTGGAAACGTTTAGTTGACGTAAATTCGGGCGGATTGGAAAGTGTCCATTTGTCGGATTATCCGGTGGCGGACGAGAATTTGATCAATGAGAAGATGTTGCGGGAGATACGGTTGATGCGAGAAATTGTATCGCTTGGACGTGCGGCGAGGTCGAATGGGCGATTGAAGGTGCGGCAACCGTTGTCGGAGATGAAGGTGATGTTCGCGAATGACGATGTAGCGAAAACGTTTTGGGATTCGGACGTGATTGACAATGTGCGTGTGATTCAAGACGAGTTGAATATTAAGGGAATGCGAGTGCTTGAAGACAAGGCGGATTTTAAGGAGTATGTTTCGTTTTTGGTTCAACCTGATTTTAAAAAGTTGGGTCAAAAGTTGTTGGGCAAGTTGCCGGAGGTGAAACGGATTTTGAGCGAGTCGGATGGTGCGGAGTTGTTGGCGGAGTTGGACAAGAATAAAAAGATAACGCTTAAACTCTCGGACGAAAGCGAGGTAAAGATCAATGCGGACGAGGTTCAGATCAGGTTGCAGGCGAAGTCTGGTTGGGTTGCGGCTCAAGGAGTTGGATGTGTTGTTGTTTTATCGACGGAGTTGACGGAAGATTTATTACAGGAAGGCAGAGCGAGAGAAATCGTAAGATTGATTCAGGATCGTCGTAAGGAGTTGAATTTGAATTATACGGACAGAATTTTAGTTGGAATTGAGACAAGTTCTCAAAAGCTAGCCGAATCGTTGAGTAAATTCTGCGACACAATAAAAGAGGAAACATTAGCCGTAGATTTGAAAAAAACCACATTCCCAAACGTCGATCAAACCAAAACCGAAATCGACGACGAAGAATTAACAATAAGCATACAAATTGTAAATTCATAAAAAGTCCTAGCCAATATTCTCTCGCAAAATTTTTAAGAGACATTAGGGACGCCATAGTTCAAATCAGAAATTACCGAGACTCAAAAGACATTGTAACCGTTCACAATTTGTAAATTATAAATTATGAATTAAAAAACCGTGAACGGTTACAAATTTACTTTAACTAAAAATGAAATTTTATGGCTACTCAAAAAACCAAGAAATTACCTTATGGTAAAGCGGATTTTAAAAGTATTCGCGAACAAAATAATTATGTCTATGTTGATAAGACGCGATTTATTGAGTTGCTTGAGAATGAAAACGACAGCAAAATATTTATTCGTCCGCGTCGATTCGGGAAGAGTTTATTTCTCTCGATGCTCTCATATTATTACGATATAAACTACGCCAACAAGTTCGACCAGCTTTTTGGTGATTTGTACATTGGTCAAAATCCGACTCCGCTTAAAAATAGTTACGCGGTGATGGAATT
>JAITAZ010000138.1 GCA_031283825.1 Planctomycetaceae bacterium
GTAACCGTTCACGAAATTGTTTATTTTTTTATCGAAAAATTCAAACGTGAATAGTTACAAATTAGCAATTGTAGAGACGCAATGCCTTGCGTCTCATTGTTCGATCAAAAGATCATCGATAGAGACGCAAGGCATTGCGTCTCTACATTGGGTTTATCAATTCAAATCCGAATTTAAAAACCCGTGAACGGTTACAAGTAATTATTATTGGTCAATGGAAAGCAATCGCGGGACACAAATTGACAAATTTTCGCCCCACAAGTGTCCCACGAATGCTTTCCATTGACCCGTAATTGTGCAGCTGCGTCTTTGTAAGGAAGAAAATGGGAATGACCTATTAGCGATTTAACGTAACGAATAATTTCATATTCGCGTTTTGTCGTAGAGAGTAAATTACTGTAATCGGTTTGATTCCAAAGCAAGCGGCAAGGGACGTAATCTAGAGTTTAATCGTTTCAAAATAATCGTTCAATTTTTCGTCGCAGATTTTTAGAATCTCATTCTTATTTGCTTCGTTAATATTTTTCCAAACGGTTTCAACAATCTGAATAAAGCCGAGCGTTTTCGTATGACGCATAAGATTCATTTCTTCGAAAACTTTGAATGGATTTGATAAAATATTTTTTATTACTTCGTTATTTGTATAATTGCCTTTAGAGTAAATGCTTTGTTTTTCGACGATCAATCCGTCTTTTCGGCGTTGTTCGTAAAAAGTACGAAAATAAGCGGCAATATCTTCTAATTTTGCAATTCCTTTTTCATTTACATTTGCTAAAAAAGCTTTCAAAAAAACAGGTTTATAAGAATATGCCATATTCATTTTTTTAACAAAATCTAAAAATATTTCATAACGGTTATTATCTGTAATGAAAGTCCAACCGAATTTCTCAACAGCTTTCTCAATCGTTTCTCTCTTAAAATAATTGAATGTTCTATGTTCGCTAATTGGAACAGATAAATCGGGGAGGAGTTCGCCGTGTTTGATTTTATCGGCAATTGTTGCGCTTTGTACATTCACTTGCCGAACAAATTCCATTTGACTTATCATTCCTTTTGCTTCATCTTGCCAATTAAAAAGATCGATGACCTCGTAATCTAAAGCGTCAATAGGGTAGTCAATCAAGATTTTCGGTTTTTCGCCTCGTCGATATAAATCCTCATCAACTTGTTTTTCATTTTCTGGAGCAAACGCCAATCCGCCGTGTCGATACGTTTTCAATTCTGCAATGCGATGCAAGGAATACGGGATATTAAATTGATTTGCATTATCAACGAAATCAAAAACAATTAAACATTCCTTGTCTTTATAAAGACGCATTCCTCGCCCTAATTGTTGTAAATACAACAATTTTGACATAGTAGGTCTTGCCATAAATAATACTTCCGTCTGTGGACAATCCCAACCTTCATTGAGCAAATCGCAAGCGCAAAGAACTTTGATTTTACCTTCGGCAAAGTCATTCAACACTTCGCTTCGTTTAGATATTTTCATTTTTCCCGAAACTGATTCTGCTCTTATTCCTTCCTGTTGAAAAAGAGCAACGAGTTCTTCTGCATGTTTTATTGAAACGCAAAACACTACAGTCCGTTTGTTTTTAACAAATTTTGTCCATGTTTCAACAATAAGCTGATTACGTTCAGGAACGAAAATCTTTTCTTCTAGATCTCGTGAATTATATTGAATGCTATTATATCGAACTTTCGTTAAGTCAATATTTGTGCGTATTCGTAAGCATCTCACCGGCGTTAATTCGCCAATTTCTACTGCTGTTTTCAAGTCAAGTTTATGAGCGGTTTTTTTGAAAACTGATAGTATATCCAATTCATCTGCACGTTCCGGTGTTGCCGTTAATCCAAGCGTAAATTTGGGATTGAAAAAAGATAAAATCTTCTGATAAGTATCTGCTGTTGCGTGATGAGCTTCGTCAATTATTAGGTAACCAAAATCGTTTGCCGAAAATAAATCGATATGCAATGCAACGCTTTGAATACTACCGCAGACAATATACGCGTCTTGTTCTTTCTTCTCTTCAATAAAAAGTCCAACTGTTTTGTCTGCCCAAAGAGTATTAAAACGTTTTGCAGTTTGTTCTACAAGTTCTTTTGTGTGAGCGAGAAACAGTATTCTTTCGCCGACGCTTTTAGCGTCTAAAATAGCTGTTATTGTTTTTCCTGTTCCTGTTGCGTGGTGAAGCAACGCTATTGTTTCATGATTTTGACGCATCTCGGCGAGTTTGTTTAACGCTTCTTGTTGATGTTCGCGCAATTCTAACTGTGATGCGTCAAGCGTTCTACCTCGTTGAGTTGGCAAGTAATCTTCAATAAATCTGAACTGCGGATGATTACCGAGAAACAATCGTAATTCGTCTTTTACTGTTTCGGGTTGATCTTGCAATTGTTTTACTGCCCAACGATAAACAGACCAACCAAGAAATATCATACTGTTTTGGCGTAGCAAGTCATCTTGAAATTTGTCCGCAGACACAACATTTTTATGATGCGACGATTCGTCGTCAATTTCAAATGCGATACGTTGGCGTCCATTATCTAATACGAAATCGGCAAAACGATTATCTTGATAAATATCATGAAATGGAAATTGCGGACAAAGAAACTCCGCCTTTTCAGCGCCAAAGGTTTCGCTAAAAAGATTGACAAATTGATATTCCGGCGGAGTTAGACTCTTAACGCTTTTATTCCGTTTCAATTAACCAAAGCTTTTTTTCAAAAGCGCCTATTTCTTCTTTTTTTTCTATACGTTTCTTTTCAAATTCGTCAAGAGAAAGATTACGTTGTTTTAATATCGCGAGCAATACTTCAGTAATATCAGCGAGTTCTTCAACTGTGTCATCTTTGATAAACTCGTTAACTTCTTCTAGCAGTTTATTTCGTAATGCGTGTTTATATTCTGTTTCGTCTAATATACGAACATGTGCAATTTTACCGGACGTTTTAATTATTTCAGGTATCTTATCGCGAACAAGTTTGTTGAATGTGATTTTTGTCATGTTATGTTGTTGCCTGTTTCGAATACTGCTAGAACTCCGTCTTTGCGCAATTTTTTTAGAGTATCGAGAATGGTATCTGAAAATTGCTCTTTGCGTTTTTTAAAGTATCGTTCGAGCTGAGTGTCGTCAGCATTGAAAAGTTTCTGTAGAACGAGAGCGGCAAAAGTTTTTCCAGTTCCGAAAGCGCCAGAGAGCCAAACGGTATTTTTTCCGCTGTCCATTTGTTTGAATAATGTCCGCAAAAATTCTACAAAGGACGAATGAGGATAAAAATTGAGCCACATATCTGGCGATTCGAGTAAACATTCCCGACGCATTATCGGTCTGTAAGTCTCGTCGATAGTAAAAAATGATTTGTAGTTTTGTGCCATTGTGTTAATTGGGAAATCTAAATTGGATTATCAAATATTTTAATTTACGTAAGCCTCTTGAAAACAAGGCGTAGATTATATACTCATCACACTTGAAATTTCGTTTTTAGACATGATTAACAGGATTTTTAAATTCAAACTTGACTCAATAAATTTCAAAAAAACGAATTTTAACGTGTGAAAAGTATATTCAATATAAAAAAATACACAACAAGGAAGAGAATATTTAGAATATTCAATCTAATTTACGC
>JAITAZ010000139.1 GCA_031283825.1 Planctomycetaceae bacterium
TATATCAGTGGAATTTTCCGAAACGTATTTTAACTGTTTCCGCAAACCTCATTTAAAACCTAATTTTTCTTACTAAACAACCTCAGTAGCAAGGAATCCCCCAAAAACCAACCTCATTACCTCATTATTCGTTTACGTTTTTAAGGAGGTAATGAGGTTGGTGTGGGAAGCGTCTTTGGCTACTGAGGTTGTTTTGTTCGGAAAAATTAGGTTGAAAATGAGGTTGGTTGTTCAATATTCATACGTGTTAAAAATATTCCACTGATATATTACATTATTTTAGAAAATCTTTGTACAGTAGGCTTGGTTGTATGCCGGAGTTATTTTGATATTTTCCGTTTTGGTATTCTTCGTATTTTCCTTGAATTGCGTGGTAGTAGATTTGGCAGATTTCTACTTGCGGGTAAATACGGATTGGTTGAATACATTGGATTTCCAGCGTCCAGAATCCAGCGAAACCGACGTCTCCGAATCCTGCGGTAACATGGACATATAAACCGAGTCGTCCTACAGACGAGCGTCCTTCTAGCATCGGGACGTAATTTTTAGTTTGAGTATATTCAACAGTGCGACCGAGATACAACCGATTCGGTTCAAGTATAATTCCCGAATCAGGAATTTCCAGACGTTCCGTTTGATGACGCGATCTCATATCCAGCACGTGATCGTTATAAACCATCAATTCGTTGTGTAATTGCAAGTTATAGCTGTTTGGATTGATTCGTTTTCTATCAAATGGATCGATTATGATATTACCTTTATCCATTTCTTTTATTATTTCTAAACCGGAAAGAATCATACAATAATTTTGTTTATGTTTTTTGTTATGTTTGTTGTCGCGTAAATTTCTAATTGATACGCGTTTAATTTGTGGATTTTATTTTTTGTTTTTAGTGATTTTATTTTCTTTGGCGATACGTTTTATTTCTTTGTCGAAATCGGATTCGAACAATTGGTCTTGTTTGATGCGGAATTTTTCAAATTCGTTTTCGGCGAAATCTTTTGCCGTTTGTGCGGTGATAGTTCCGCTGTCTTGTAGAATATTTCGGTCGTCGGCTTCGAGAAACTTATCTAAGCGTTTTGCCCAATCTTCCATAGTCATTGGGATATGGCGTTTTGCGCGGTCTTCTGCCAAATCTAGGTAGGCGTTAACGATTCGTCCTAGCGATTCCAATTCGGTTTCGGTCAAGTAATTTTTGGCGATGACGACGTCAGTTTTAACAATTTTTCCGTCGGGGCTTTTTTCCCAATTAGTCAAACCCATGTGAGTTTTTTCGGAATCGGCTCTTGACTTAATGAGTTCAGCCGCCGTGTGTCCGTGAACCGCATAGTGAAGTTTATTCTGAATTTTTGCAAAGAATGTTTTTGTGATCGCGGCGTCTTTGTTGTAATCCATTGAGGTGGCGTAAATGTCTGTTATTTTTTGATAGAATCGTCTTTCGCTCATTCGGATTTCGCGGATTTCAGCGAGCAAGCGTTCAAAATAATCTTCTCCGAGAAACGTTCCGTTTTCCATCCGTTTTCGGTCGATAACGTATCCGCGAATCGCGTAATCTCGCAAAATAGAAGTTGCCCATTGACGGAAAGAGGTTGCCCGCACAGAGTTGACACGATAACCGATGGCAATAATTGCGTCTAAATTATAATGTTTGGCTTTATATTTTTTGCCGTCGGATGCAGTTATCGAGAAATCCTCGGTAACTGAATTTTCTTGTAATTCGTTTTCCTTGAAAATATTTTTGAGGTGTAAAGAAATATTATCTATGGAGCAATCGAACAATTCTGCCATTAATTTTTGTGTTAGCCAGATTGTTTCGTTTTGTACGCGAACTTCGATTCCGTCATCTTTTACCTGATTAGTAAAGATAAGAAATTCGGCGGTACTGTTACGGATTTGTTTTTTATCTTCCATTTTACGTTTGTTTTTTATGAAATTGACTGGACTATGTTTTTTGCAATAAAGGCGGCTTAAAAGCCGTTTCACACAAATCGGCGATTCAACTGAAATTTCAAGCGTGAGCGATAAATTTGCGGTCATTTTTTTCTGTTTGAATTTCAATTGAGAATCAATTGTCGGATTAGACAACATACGAGTAAAAAAGTCAACACTAACGGCGGCGTATTACCTCATTAAAAAATCAGACTGATAATGAGAGATATACTTTGAACGGTAACAAATGGTTCTTTTTTTATGGGACAAATGAGACATCGTTGTTTGAAATCGAAGATTAAAGACTCAAAAGAATCGCTCTTGAGTTCTTTCCAACAGATTGTAAACCCAAACGTCCCTTTTGTCCCCAATGTCCCCTTAAAAAAATACCATTGGCTTTTAATTCTCAACAATTATTTTAATGGGACATTATATACTTGTCACACTTGAAATTTCGTTTTTTTGTTTTTAGACAGAATTAACAAGATTAACAGGATTTTTATATTCAAACTTGACTCAATAAATTTCAAAAAAACGAATTTTAACGTGTGAAAAGTATATTCAATATAAAAAAATACACAACAAGGAAGAGAATATTTAGAATATTCAATCTAATTTACGC
>JAITAZ010000171.1 GCA_031283825.1 Planctomycetaceae bacterium
CCCTTACCGGCTTCTACTTCAATCTCGACTTCATCTACAAACATAATGGAAAATAATAATTTACTAATTTATAATTTATAACTGCCGACGGAATATTACAAGCTCATATTACGCACTTGCTACCCCAGATCAGGTAGGCAACCTGATCGGTGATCAACCTGATCAATAAACGCCTACGGAATAATTACAATATTTAAAAACCGTGAACGCTTACAAAAAAATAATATCGCATAATGACGGACAACTTGCGTAACAAGAGTTATTAAATCGAAATTTAATTTTTAAAAATATTCTCTCTGTGAACTCTGTGTTCTCTGTGGTTAATAAAAAAACGAGTTTTTATAATTTCCCCAGTTGTAATATTCAGTGGAATATTACCAGTTTTTAAATTGGTTTACGGTTTTGTTTTTTCAATGAATTTTTTGTTTTGCAGTTTAGCCGACGTTCTATCGAATTTTTGGTTGGCTTGGTTGGAATACGTTTTTTCGGCGTTTTGACAATATCCTTTATTATCTGGACAAACTTGTCAATACAATCAGCTTTGTTTTTTATTGCGTCTCGATGCTGTTGACTTGCAATAACTATCTCGTGATTTTTAATCGACCAGTATCGTGGAAAATTACATGTCAAACGATCAATTTCTTCTTGAGATAATCGCGTTGGATTCCATCTCAAAATCGCCTTGCTCGAAACTTTATTTACATTCTGACCGCCCGGTCCCGAACTTCGCGCGTATGAAAATCTAATCTCGTCCAACGGAATCTGTAATCTGGAATTTATCTTTAACATTTTGAAAACCTATTACGACTCGTATTATAACTCATGTTACGCAATAGTTGTCTGGCAGCAGTATGCGAAATTGTTTTTTTGTAAACGTTCACGTTTTTAAAATATTGTAACTATTCAGTAGGCGTTTATTGACGGTCGCCTACCTGTGATCGATGAACGCCTATTATTGAATAGGTACGAATTTTCATGCGAGAACAGTTTAAAATGTTACAAGCGAATAAAATTTATTTTCAGCAATAACTGAAAGCGGCTTTAATTGACGACCATCCCATTCGCCGAAAATTTTTACCGGCTCTCCATACGAAATTGCTAACATTTTCCAATAATCGCCCTTAACAAGAGGTAAAATATAACGTCCATCCTGAATTGTCCAACTATCGTCAGGATTTTTCGGCGGACAAACTACCGTATCGCCAAACCACGCCGGAATAATCTCAAACCAAGGCTGAAACGATAACCGCTCCGCTTGATTGTCCAGAAAATTCGTAATCGATAACGCAATATTATTCGTTACAAAAAATCCTTTTAATAATTCTTTTGCCGCTTTTTCTGTCGGCAACACGATTGTCTTGTCATCAAGAAACTTTCCCCGCAACCGACCAGTTCCCGACCAAAAAACCGCTTCCGCATCTATAATCGAACCCGGAATATACGTCTCCGCAAAACTCGCCGACTTCCCCGACGCCTTTGTCCACTTGCTAACCGCAAATTGAAGATACAAAAGAAAACGTCCAGACTGAATTCCATAAAACCAATTTCGCTGCATCTGAATTTTCGTATTAAATTCGTAAGATTGTCCAATCAATAACCACAGATCGCGAACTTTCTCGCCTATCTCTGACAAGGCTTTTTGATCTACAGTCCAACCGATCTGTTGACGAATTTCATCTTGTAAATTTTTTTCCAGATTGTCAATTTTACGATACGCTTCGACAAGTAACGCCAGTCCGCCTAGTTCTCCCAAAACTCGCTCGTGCCAATTTTTGCCGTTGCCCGCAAGCTCGGCAATCCGATGAATCTTCGACGCAAGCCCCGGCGCTTGAGCGTCAACGAGTCGTTTTGACTGATCGTTCCAAAACGAAAACGGCTTGCGATCAATATCGGCGATACCTATTCGAATAATGTCTTGCAACCAAGTTTCTAACTGTTCTACTCCGGCGTTGACGCGATTTTTTCGCTCTTCAATTCGTTTCAATTGTGCTTTTGCGTCAACTTTTTTAGACGTACTCTCGGATTCAGACTTTTCCGATTTTTTAGAATTTTCAGACTTTTCAGACTTCTTTTGTGTTCTGTCGTCTCTTTCTGAAAGCCATTGAGTAATCCAATCCGGCTCGGCAACTTGAGGAACAGACGATGAATTATTATCGGCAAGAAGCAATAAACCAAGAACATGTTTGCAAGGAAGTTTACGACTCGGACAAGAGCAACGATATCCAAACTCTCGTAAATCAACTCGAATTTGATAAGGCGATTTCCCGCTGCCTTGACATTCTCCCCAAACAGCTCTATCAGATTGACCGCAATTCTGCCACCGACCAGACAAAGACAAACTACGTCCCGCATCAAAAGATGAAGAATCTGGAGCTATCGATTTAATTTGATCAGCCGTCAATTTCATAAAGAATATTAGTTATAGTTGTATTTTGTTATAGGTAGAATTTTGAGTTGAGTCTTTTGAGCCGCTTAATAGTTGATTTGAAACTATCATGTCCTCTTTGTCCCATTAAAAAAATATAGTTTTTGGTTGTCGGTTTAAATGAGAATAAAAGCCAAAAATATTTGTAAGGGAACATCGGGGACGCGATAGTTTCAAATTTGCAGTTGAGCGACTCCAAAGATAAAACAAGTTTTCACTCTGACATATTACGAAAAATTTTAATTGTTTATGTTTGAAATTTCGATAAAGTAATTTCCGCTACGATTCTGTTACATATTAAATAAATTTCCAATTGTTGCAAGAGCTGTTATACTTTATTGATTGTAATTGGTTTTTTTGTAATCATTCAGTATTGATATATGCGGAGCTTTGACCATTAAAAAAACCGCAATAAAATTTGTTACTGAATAATTGTCAACATTCACATTTATTTTCATTCGATAAAAATGGACGAATCACAAAGCGGCATGGTTTATCTTGTCGGCGCGGGACCGGGCGATCCGGATCTTTTAACGATTAAAGCTTTGCGTTACATTTCAACGGCAGATTTGATATTGTACGATTATCTTGTTGACAATCGTATTTTGTCGTTTGCTCGAAAAGACGCCGAATTAGTCTCTTTGGGAGAACCCTATACAGGTCGGAAATTAAAACAAGTCGAAGTAAACGAACAAATGATAATCGCGGCTCGCTCTGGTCGTATTGTCGTTAGATTAAAAGGAGGAGATCCGCATATATTCGGACGGCTAAACGAAGAAACAACAGCATTGTCTAAAGCAAATATAAAATATGAAGTTGTTCCGGGTATTACTTCGGCGGCGGCGGCGGCGCAAGTCGCAGGAATTTCTTTGACAGATAGACGCAACGCCAGTGCCATAGCTTTAATTACAGGACATCTCGCACACGAACACGACCCAACTCTGCCCGCCCTAGATTTCAAAAAATTCGCTGATTTTCAAGGAACGCTGATTTTCTACATGGGCGTAGTTACCGCTAAACTTTGGAGCAACGCTCTACTCGATGGAGGAATGTCAAAAAATACAAATGTCTTGATAATTCAAAACGCTACCCTACCAGATCAAAAAATCATAAAAACAACACTAATTAACGCCGAAAAAAAAATCAAAGAAGAAAATGTAAAAAGTCCAGCAATAATAATTGTCGGCAACACGTAAAATTTAGGTAACCGTTCACGGTTTAAAATTCGGAATTAAAGGATTTTTGTAACCGTTCATGTACAAGAGAAAAAATCCTACGCCCTGAAAGGGCAACGGATTTTTTGCCCGTGCGTGTGAACGGTTACCGTTATTTTGTAGGATATTTTGTTTGGGTTATACCAATTTTTAAGCTTAACAAAGCACTCGTATGATTTTCAGCGACACAAGAGAGTAAAAGTCAGCTTTTCAAGAAGTAAGCCGACGGCTCTAACCAAAAATTCAAGTGTGAATAGTTTAAAAATTTCCACTGATATATTACTAATTTTGTATTTTTTATGCTTTCCGGAAAATTCTGAAAAAATTATTTTTTGTCAAAATTGCTATTGTGCGATTTTTGAAAACTTGCTATAATTCCTCCGCATTTGATGAGAATAATAAAATTAACACGATTTATCGTTACAAAAATTCAAACGCAAAAAAAATAATTTTACGATAACAAATTTTTGTCAAACAAAATACAAAAAAATATTTCTGATAATCACAGAAATTTCATATTTACAAGAAATCGGAATAACATTGCCAAAAGAAATTTTGCAAAATTTCAAAATTTTTTGAAAATTAAAGAAAAACAAAAGCAATCGTCTGTAGAAAAGATTTCTAATTATAAAAATTTATATTTGACTAATTTTAACAAATGAGTTTTAAATTTAATGTACAAAATGCAACGTGTAAACCTATATATATATATATATATAACATAAGAGTTTCGCCGTTATTTGTTTTGGTTCTTTCTACGATTCTTTTTCAATTTGTATTGAATTTGTTTTACGTTTTTGTTCCATTGCACGAGTTGCAATTATATATTGCCGAAGGAGGCTTGATAAGCAAATTGACAACGGCAAGTTATATGATACTTCTTATCGCATTTATCGGAGTTTTTCTTGACTTTTTGAAGTCTGGTTATCTTTGTGAATTTTTTATATTTTTATGGCTATCGATTTGCGCATTTGCAAGAGAACAAGAGCTGATACGTTGGTTTATTGATCGTCAGAATGTAGCGGTAAATTTGAAATTTATTTTTAACTCGTCAAATAGACTCTTTGATAAAATTTTGATAATTTTTATTTTTTTGACATTGATATTTATATTCGTTTATCTTGCGCGTAAATATGCGTTACGAATTATAATTGAGTTTTTTAATTTTGGCGTTATAGCGTGGTCGTTTTCGGCGTTTGTTTGCTTTTTTCTAGTTGGACAATTTATAGACGAACTACCGAAAATCGCCAAGCCAATTGGTTGGCAGATAAGCAAAGAATTATATTTGAAATTAGAACTCATCGAAGAATGTACAGAATTATTCTTACCAATAATTGTTACAATAATATTCGTACAATATCATTTCTTATTAAAAGTCAACAAGAAAAAATAATTGGCAATTATTCAGCCGCAGATTTTTAAGGGACATTAAG